>JAKAQV010000066.1 GCA_021819565.1 bacterium
AGCGAATCGGAGGGTTTCTGGGCGGCAAATCCGGCTCTGGGATTATCCGAACCGATGCGGGTTTGGTCATTGTCTCTTGAAGCAAAACCCCTTTTCTTAGGCGCTCAAGATTTTCTTCGGAAGGGATATTTTCGACTTGAACCCAGTAGGCGCGGGAATGCTCAAAACGAGGGTCGGTCAAGCGATGCTGAAATTCGCCGTTGTTGGTCAAAACCAAAAGCCCTTCGCTGTCTAAATCAAGCCTTCCTGCCGGGTACACCCCCTTGGGCAGCCCAAAACCGGCGAGGCAAGCATGCCCATCTTCCGAAGTAAACTGAGAAAGCACCCCATATGGTTTATAAAACAAAACTGTCTTATCTCTCAAAGCGGGTCTCGCCCGAACCAAAGGTTTCACCCTAGAGCCTTTAAGATTTCGGCCCTTAAAGCCGCGACTCCGTCTTGATTTTTTGAATTGACCCAGAAAAGTTCTTCCGCTGATATTCCAAAAAATTTCGCGACGGCTTTTTTTTGCGCGAAGGACTTGGAGGGCTGGACCTTATCTATCTTGGAGGCCGTAACGCAAAAATCGATCCGATTGGAGTTGAGCCAAAGCCCCATTTGAGAATCAAGCGGCGTCGGGCCCACCTTGGCGTCAACGACTAAAACCACCATTTGAAGACTCCTCCGCGAGGCAAGGTAGGTCTCAATCATGGGCCCCCAGTTTAAAATCTCATTCAAGGGCCCCTTGGCAAATCCGTATCCCGGCAAATCGACCAGAAAGCGCCCTTCTCCCGCGTCAAAAATATTAATACACCGGGTTCGGCCCGGAGTTCCAGACACGTAGGCGACATCGCGCCCGCACAAGGCGTTAATTAAACTGCTTTTCCCCACGTTTGAGCGCCCGACGAAAGCGACCTCGGAAAACGCTTCCACGACGCGCTCGGGTTTAGTTTCGCTGGCGATATAGCGGCATTTGGATAGAGAACTAAGCACTCTTTCATCATAGCACGCCGGGCTTCAATTTCAAAGCCCGATGCCCCTAGATTGTTATAATGGGTTGATGAATCGCCGACTGAAAATATTTCTAGCGCTCGCCGCTTTCGCCGCGACCGGATTTTTGGCCGCATCCCTTTTAATCGCCTATTTCTTTCCCTACGCTAAATTTCGCGCAGCGCTCATCAACGAGGCACAAGCCCAATTTCACCGGCAAATCAAGATTGGAAAAATCTCCTGGTCGCTGGTCAAAGGTCTCACGATCGATGATTTTGCGGTCTCGGAATCTCCCGATTTTTCCCGCGGAACTTTCGCCCGGCTTCAAAATTCCAATCTGCGCTTGTCCTGGAAAGAACTTCTTCATAAAAAAATCGTGGTCTCGGGCATCACCGTTAAAGCCCTCAGCCTCTCCATCAAAAAAACCGGCCCCTCAACCTATAATTTTTCTGATTTATGGACTTCGTCAAATACGGCCGTTGCAGCCGCCAATTCCCAACCCCAAACTTCCCACGCGCCAGCCCCATGGAAAAGCAAATTTAGGATTGAGCAAGTCAGCGTTCTAAACGGACAGGTCAATTATAATGATCCGTTTGATCACTCGCGGATTAGCTTTTCCAACGCCAAGGTTTCCGCCTCTCACATCGAAATAAGCCGCCCCTTTTTCTTGTCGCTTAAATCCGATTTTTCCGCCAAGATTTCAAGCCAAGCCCGAGAGATGTCCGGAAATTTTGAGTATTCAGGAAGCGTCGAAGTGGGAACCGGAAATCAAAACCCGCTGAACCTTGATTTCAATCATTTTGAGTTTCAGAGCGGCCCTTACCGCGCCTCTTTCTCGGGAAAAATTAAGGGCGGGGAACAGAAGCTTATCTCCGATATCAAAGGCCGCTTGGCTTATTTAAAGCGCTCTATTTTTTCTGCTCATTGGAAAGGAACCGTCAATGCGCCCTGGAGTTTGGATCAAATTGATGCAAAAGGAAAATTTTCACTTAAAACTCCAGCTCTTAAGCCCTCGGAAACTCCCTGGCCTAAAATTCCAGTTTCCAATATCTCCCCCATCGATATTTCCGGAGACCTTCAAGTTAAACATGGCGCAATTTCAACGACAAAAACCGCGCTTCTTTTTTCTTCTTCAAGCCTAAGGCTGTCGGGAACTGTCGAGAATTTTTCGATGAGCCCCCAGCCCCACCTAAGGATTGCCTGGTCGATTCAAACTCCTAAACTCGTCGGCCAAGACATTTTCTTTGCCTCTCTCCCAGCAAAACTTCCCATCCCGGCGCTCAAAATCAAAGGACAGGCATCGCTGAATCGCCAAACCCTCAAACTGAGTTCTTCAACCATTCAAGCCGCTCCGGGCATTCTCTCCGTTGAGGGCAGCGTTCAAAACGTTTTTTCCAAAACCCCTCTTCCCAATCTTGATATCACAACGGATCTAAAATTTCCACGCTTAAGATCAGAAGAGATTTCTTGGGCCAAGCTGTCAAAAGAATTAGTCATTCCCGCAACTCATATTGAGGCCAGGCTTAATCTCAAAAAAAACCTGCTCACTTTTTATCAAGCGAAAGTCTCAACCCATTATGGAGCGCTGAGCTTTTCAGGACCGGTCTCTGATTTCGCCTCGCCAAAACCCCAGCCGCATCTCATGGTGAGCGCCGCCATCAACTTGCCGGCCTTTGAGTCCTCGGATTTGCCGTTTCATCAATTTCCCCCGGGAATTCGCTTTCCCCCCTCGCGCTGGGACGGAAGTTTTTATATCGGGCAAAGAAATATCCGCGTTAAACAGCTCGCCGTATCCTTTAAGCGCAACGCTATTGAACTTTCAAAGAGCGAATTCCTCGACATCCAGAGCGCTCACCCCTCTTTAAAAATTCTAGTCAAGTGTCCCTCCTTTGACCTGCCGGAACTGACCCCTATTTTTCCAAACACCCGGAAGCTCAAACTGGTCGGCCATGGTTTTTTTGCCGTGGCGGCTTCCGGACCGGTTAAAAATCCAATTCTCGAAGGGAAACTCAAATTTAAAAACCTAGGGATGGGCGATCTCGGCTTTGACCTGTCTCATTTTTCCGGAATAGTGTCTTTTAGCGAGAATAGAATCGACGCCCCAGACATCTACGGTTCATTTGACGGTTCCAAAACCCATATTGATCTAACCATCAAAAATTACGCCCAACGACCTTTTATCGACGCGGAAATCGATCTTTCAAAATTCAACCTCGATCATTTTTTCGCGGCCAGAGACCGCTTTATCAAAACCATATCGTCTTTCAAGGAATCTCCAAGCCAGTCTAAAACCTCTTTACCCGCGCATAAAAGCCCTCGGAACCCCATCGATTCCAAGGGAATATTAAACATCGACCAGATGACTCATCCTAAATTTCGCGCCGACGGCGTTCGCGTCACCTGGAACGTTCAAGGAATTACTCCGGACTTAAAAACCATGACCGGCCATGCCCATATCCTGGCCAATCACGGAAAAATGAAGGATTTGGGAACGATGGTGGATAAATCTATTTTGATAAAAATCCTGGCTTCTCCTCTGATTGCCATCCAAAAAATCACCAGTTTTGGCGGAATTCGGCTTTTCCCCAATTTCAATAATATCACCTTCCAGGAATTGGCCGGAGATTACAATTTCGCCAATGGCATCATGCTGGTCAACGAAAGCCATGTCTACAGCGACGCGGCCAATGTCAGCGCGAAAGGAAAAATCGACATTCCCAGGCAAAACCTGGACATGCATATCATTGCCCAAGTCGCCAACATCGCGCCGATGAAAATTTCAGTCAAAGGAAAATTCAACAAGCCCAAGGTTCACGTCGATTTAGCGGATCTTTTGCTCGGGCCGGCCAAGGGCCTCATCAACGGGCTCTTCGGCAAGTAATTAAATATTCTCGAAATAAGCCGCAATGGCGTCGTGAATTTTTTTGGACACCTTTCTGGCCAGAGAAATCTCTGAGCGATTGACCGCGTCGGAATGGCTAATGGAAGAAGCTTGGCGATCTTCGGCGTTAAACTGGGCGAAGATAGCCTTTGAAAGCGCATTTTCTAGCGAAATAATCGCCTGGGATTTTCCCCATTTCCACGGGGGCGGCAACTGGGTCAGTTTTTCCGACGACAGCTTTCCTTCAATGAGAATATCGGGGGTTTTCGTCGAATAATCGACAACGGCCGACATCCCCAAGCCATTGAGGCCTTCAACGACGCCGGTCTCAACGATCCCCCCGTCCTTGCCGGAGATATGAACGGAAATGACAAGGGCCGATAAAGCCTTTTCAACCCGGACCTTGGCTTTCGACTCATCAATGGGGCAAGCTGGGGCCTGACCTGTCGCGGAAATCACTTCGAGCTCTTGGGCCAAATGCTCTCGCGCTTTCAAAAGGGCCAAGACCTTCATGGCCGCGCGCGCTCGTCCAAATTTCTCTTTTGAAGTATTAAGGGTATCGTCCCAATCCTTGAGTTCGTGATCGATTCTTGAAATCTTGTCATTAAGGGAAATAGAGGCTTTTTGCCGATCCATGACGGCCAGGGCATAGTAGTTTTTAGTCAAGGGATTTTCCCAATACTTAACGACGCGAACGCCTCTTAAAACCTCTTGAGAAGCCACCTCGACCGCCTGAGAAACCGATTGAGAGAAAGTATTTTTTGTTTTCCCGCTGGCCATCTGGGTTCCTTCGGCTTCAGAGACGTTATCATGCACCGTCACGCGGCTGCTGATAATTTTAGCGATCTCAGCCCTGGCGGAATTTCCGGACGAGGCATGGCTTCCGCCTGATCCAACTCCGGTCAAATAAAAGCTGTTGGGATATTGATCATCACTCCCATTAATCCAGGTCGGCCTTTTGACGGAAAAAGAATTTTTCGTTTGAAAAGAGGCGCAGGCGCTAAGTGAAAAACCCAAGAAAATAATGGGAATTATTTTGCGCATCATCGTTTCCTCCTCACAGAGCCGTCCGGAAAGCGAGATAACTCCGCGTAAATTTTTTAATTCTCACGTCCGTAAAAACATGTGACTCAATGACATCCCCGGTTTGATCTTTGAAATCAACCCGCACGGTATGAACGCCCGGAGGGACTTTTATCCGCGCCATGCGAATTTGAGAGGGAAGCGTCGTCCAACTCCTCGTATCGGCGACTTCGGTTGCCGCGGCGATAATGTTTGAGCCTACCTGCGTTAAAAGCCCCCAACCTTGCCCAAATTGTTTGGAAACGGCTTGGCTGGCCGCATGGGCCAAAATATATTTAATGGCCGCTCGGGCGATTGCCCGCGCCATAATCATATCCATGCGATTTTTCAAATTCTTAAAGGCGATAGCGCTAACATCTTCCATTAAAACCGTCTCGCCCGCAGGCTTTGAATCCACAAACACCTCGGAAGAAACGATGTGGTATTGAGGCTGGACGTACTGCGGATAGGCCACCGTAATCGCGTTTCCGACAAAGCCCGCCACTAGAGCATTTTTGGCGCGCTGAGCGTCTTGACTGGTATCATTACTTTCTTGAACCGCTAAAACAGCTTGGTTCCAAGCGACTTGAATCGTCTTTGAAATCTTAATCGGGGCAACCCCGTTATAATGAATGAAGACAAGTTCTCCGTCTCCTTCCTTGCGCGCATTTTTTGGAAAATGAAACTCCGGCTGCGGAGTATTATAATAGGAGGCATACCACAGATAAGCTCTCTTGGCCGCCTCAAGGGATATCCGGGCGTCGTTAAGATCTCCGATATCGGCGTAAAGCATTGCGTCAAGGTAACGGACAAAGGCGTCGTCTTTATAACCCAATTTGTCGCCGTAATGATCGTGGAGCTGCTGGAGAAAAAATTCCGCTTTGTTGGCTTCGACCGCCGCGCCATGGGGATGGCCCATAAAAATCCAGTTCATCGCGCGGAAAACGTGGAGAAGCACACGTTCAAAAGGCTCGCCGGCGTAATCCATTGTCGTGTCGTTGAGAAGGAGCATCCCCCCCGCCTGAAGGATGCTCTTGGTGTAGAGATCCTGCATGATGTGTTCGGCATCGGCGAATTTTTGGTCGCTTTCCTTGTATTGATTGCCGTTGTTAAGAATGGTTCCTTCGTCTAAACGATAAAGGACTATGCTCTTAGACCCATATTCGCTGTCTTTATGGTCTTGAACATCTTTAAGAGCGGCTGGATATTCTCGTAGCGCAATGAGGTGATTGAGCTGATCTCGGTAAGCGGTGGTAGGCTCGGTTGAGCAGGCGGAAAAAAGGACAATAACGCCTAACACCGAGGCTGAAATCCAGGACCGAGACCCGTCTCTCCATCTACGATTAGGAAAGGCTCTCATTAAAGCGAGTGGAGAGATGATTCTCCAATCCTAGAGCGTCCAGCCAGGCCTAGAAATATATTTCTTGATCTTCTTTTGCCCAATCCAGGCGATATCGTTTGTCTCGATATTGATGAGCTGAAGATTGACCTGATAATACATCACTTCGCGCCCGCCCTCTTGGGTCTTGATCGCGTCCAAGGTGCCTTCAAGCATATAATCCGCCCCTAATTCTTTTCCCATGGCCTTGCGCGTGGCTGCGGAAGCGTTTACGTCTTGATCTAAGCGCTCCTGGCGCAACTGCGCGCGTTGCTTGTCATCGGCGACAAATTTAACTTTGCCGGAATTGATGAGTTCGCTTTCGATATCCTGGATAAAGATATCGGTGTTGATATGCTCGAAGCTCTTATTGTAAATATCTCCGACGATGACAACCGGCTGGCGATCATATTTTTGCTGAAAATTAGAAAGCCAGGGTCGGGACAAACAGTCGGAAATCATCTTCTCCGCGGTCAAACGCGCATCGGTAGAATCCCAACGCCCATTGAGATCAACTACGGCGTTGGTGTTCAAGCGCTGAACGCTAGGACCACACGCGGAGAGAGAAAGAAAGGCTACCACCCAAAACGCGCTCTTTGGCATACGCATATCCTAAACCTTACCTATTTCTTCGGCTTAAAGCCCGCCGGAAATGGTGCCGTTAGAGTGCTCTTTTTCGTTTTTGCTCAGATCACTAAAGGCCTTCTGAGCGTCTTTCCGAACAAAATCGCGAACCTGGCTGCTGAGCTGATTGGCCTGATCGAGATTTTTCAAGAAGCCGTTTAAGTCCATCTTGCAAAGAGCATAGATTGTCCCGCCGGAACTCTTCCAGTAATCAACCACATGCGCTCCGGTCAAAGTAAACTGGGTGAAGGTCTTCTGGGTCTGGCTGACAAACTGCTCATCGGCGGTCTTACTCTGATTTCCCGCGGTCGTCGCCGACATATAGTCTTTGTCTAAAACCGCGACGTAGCGGTTCATGGTCTGCGCGATCTGAGCGCAAGCGCGGTCACCCGCGGCCTGGCGAGCTAAAATGGGGTTTTGGCTTCCTTTAAATCCACTCACTCCGTAGAAAACGCCATTCCCTTGAGAATCCTTAAAAGCCCCGCTGCCTTTATTGACCCACGCCGGAGCGCTGGAAGAAACCAAGGGCGCATAATGCGCGCACCCGGCAATACCCACAACCGCTCCCAAGATGACGGCAGAGACAACAGAGTTAAAACTTTCGAAGCTTTTCATAATGTTCTCCTTTTTAACCGACAGACCTAATAACCTCACACCCGCAAGTCTAGCAGAGAAAGATTTCATTGTCAAGTCCTAAAACTTTAGATATGATAACTCTTAACGTATGCAGAATGAGACGAACCTCGCCTGGCTGGATCTGGAAATGACCGGCTTAGATCCTGAAAAAGACGCCATTCTAGAAATCGCAACCATCATTACCGATAGCGATCTCAACCTCATCGCGGAAGGCCCGGTCATCGCTATTCGGCAAAGCGAACACGCCTTGGCTTTGATGGATTCCTGGTGTCGAGAGACCCACACCAAATCCGGGCTCATCGAGCGCGTTCGCAATTCAGCCGTCGAGGTCTTGGAAGCCCAGGCGCGAACGCTTGAATTTATCGCCAAATATTGCCCGCGCAGAAAAGTCCCTCTCTGCGGGAACACAATCGGACAAGACCGAAGGTTTTTGGCTAAGTATATGCCAATTTTAAACGAATTTTTCCATTACCGTTCGGTGGATGTCAGCACGGTCAAGGAACTAGTCGCGCGCTGGTATCCGGACAAAAAATACGAACACCAGAAAAACAAGAAGCACCAGGCGCTCGAAGATATCCGAGAATCCATCTCGGAACTCATTTATTACCGGAAAACGATATTTAAATAACGCCCTTACAGCTTGGACCGTAGGGATTCCCAATGTAGAAAGGCTCCGCCATCGGCAGTTGTTTCAGAATTTTTGGAACAAATCGTTTTTTCTTGATTATTTCGGCGCCGCGGCAGATGGAGAAGATTTGATGATCTGCTCAAGTTCGTAGGGAAGAGAAAAATGCATATTTTCTTCGACCGTCTCAAATTCCTCAACCTGACTGACCCCGAAATGTTCTCTAACGTATTTGACCACTTCCTGAACCAAAACCTCGGGAGCGGAAGCGCCGGCGGTCAGACCCAAGATGCGCACATTTTTTAGCCAATCTTTTTTAATGTCGGCGGCGCGCTCAATCAAATAAGAGCGCAAGCCCTTGGCCTTGGCCACTTCGCACAGGCGAATGGAGTTGGAACTATTCGGCGCGCCTAAAACCAGCAAAAGATCCATATGCGGCACCATCGCCTTAACCGCGTTTTGGCGATTTTGAGTCGCGTAACAAATATCGTCTTTAGAAGGCGCATGGAGATTCGGAAAGCGCCTCTTTAAAACCGCGACGATCTCGCGGGTATCGTCCAAGGAAAGGGTCGTCTGCGTTAAATAGGCAACACGGTTAGGATCGGGAACAGAAACCTTTTCGGCTTCCGTAGCGCTTCCAATAACCCGGATATGTTCTGGCGCTTCCCCCATCGTGCCAATCGTTTCTACATGGTCGGCGTGTCCAATGAGGAGAATGGAATAGCCTTTTTTAGCCAAGGCCTTGGCCTCTAAATGGACCTTGGTCACCAAGGGGCAGGTGGCGTCAATCGCTTTAAGTTTACGGTCCTTGGCCTCCTGAACCACCGCCGGGGACACTCCGTGAGCGGAAAAAATCAGCCACGATCCGGGCGGAACCTCGGAGAGATCTTCAACGAAAATAGCTCCCTTGGCCCTTAAACCATCCACCACGTAGCGGTTATGGATAATTTCATGTCTCACATAGACCGGGCGCCCGCAAACTTCAAGGGCCTTTTCAACGACGTCAATGGCGCGAACGACTCCGGCGCAAAACCCGCGCAGGCGAGCTAAAATGAGCTTTTCAATCTTAATGTCTTGCTCTTGTTCCATTATGCCCCCTTGCCTGCGGCAAACTCAAGTCCCTTGGCGGAACGGCCTTTCATCCACTCGGCCACTCGTTCGGCGATCTTGGGAGCCGAAAGCCCGATGTGATCATAAAGAAGAGCCGGGGCCCCATGCTCGACAAAGCGATCGGGAATCCCAATTCTTAAAACCGAAGCCGGAGAGTCTCCCAACGCTTCCAAGACCGCGCTGCCAAAGCCGCCTTGCAAAACATTGTCTTCGACCGTCACCAAATGGGGGCTTATGCGCAGACATTCCTGGATCATTTCAGTATCTAAGGGCTTTACAAAGCGCATATTGACGACACCCGCGGAAATTCCGCGCTCTTCCAGCGTTTTGGCGGCTTCAAGAGACGGATGCACACGATTTCCAATCGCCAATATCGTCAGATCTCGCCCTTCCCGCAGACGCACGGCTTTTCCAATCGGCAAAAGCTTGGCTTCCGCATCCATCTCGATTCCTTGCCCGGCGCCGCGAGGATAACGGATGCTGACCGGCGCGTTGAGATTCAAGGCGGTTTTAAGCATATGCTGAAGCTCGTTTTCATCCGCCGGAGCCATGACCGTCATTCCAGGAATGATTCGGAGATAGCTATAGTCGAAAACTCCGTGATGGGTCGGCCCGTCTTCTCCGACCAGTCCCGCGCGGTCAAGACAGAAAACCACCGGCAGATTTTGAAGGCAGATATCATGCTCGATTTGATCAAAACCTCTCTGGAGAAAAGTCGAATAAATCGCGACGATCGGAA
>JAKAQV010000067.1 GCA_021819565.1 bacterium
TTCCGATCGATATCCTTCAAAAACCTTGAAGCTGCCGTCGTCCATTCTGATGGGAATAGAGACGGTGAGAATGCGCTTGCAGTGGCGCAGGCGTTCGACCACCATGGGGTCGATTTGCATCTTGGCCGCCGCGCGGTCTAGCTGCGCCATCGCCTGCTGCCAAGGATTAGACTCGGAATTTCCCGTCGGCATATTCTCCTTTTCATTTTTTTTGAGGGTTGGCAAAATTTCTTGTGTTTTCATTAGATTCTCCTAGGTGAACGTCTCAAGTGAATTGTAACAATTTGAGAGCTAATGTCAAATGATACAATTGGAACGTGGAAGTCTTCGATTTTTTGATTGCCGCTGGAGACCCTTCCGGGGATTTACACGGCTCTCGTTTGATTGCGGCTCTAAAAAAACTCAAGCCCTCCGTTAAAATCGCGGCTATCGGCGGCCCTTTTATGAGAGAAGCCTCTGATGAATTTTTAGATGACTTGGCGGGAGAAGGCATCGTGGGGTTTCTCGAGCCCCTTTTGAAAATGCCTCGTCTTCTTAATACCGCGTTTAAAATCCGTGATTTTTTAAATGAAAGACGGGCCAAGGCTCTGATCTGTATTGACTATTACGGCTTTAACCGGCGCTTGCTTCAATTCGCCTTGAAGGCCCGGGTGCCGGCTTATTACTATATTAGTCCGCAGGTTTGGGCCAGCCGCCCTTATCGCGTCCGGGTCATTGGGAGCCTGGTTAAAAAAATTTTCGTTATTTTCCCATTTGAGGAGAAGCTTTACCGCGACGCCGGAGTCGCCTGCGAGTTTGTCGGGCATCCACTCCTCGATATTATCCCAGAGCCCAAGATTAAGACCGAAATTCCGCGGGATCCCTTGATAGGAATTTTGCCGGGAAGCCGAAAATCCGAGGTTTCAAGACATCTTCCCATTTTTTTGGAGAGTTTTAAGGCCTTTAAAAAGCATTTTCCCGGCGCCCGGGCGATGATTTTTGCCGCCCGCGCTCTTTCCGACTCTTCTTACCAGGTTCAAGACTTGGGAATTGAAATTGTCCGGGAATCCGATTATCAAAAGCGCGCGCTTTTAGACGGAGCTTTTTGCTCTTCTGGCACGGCGACCTTGGAAAACGCGCTTTTGGGAATCCCGATGGTCGTCGCCTATCAGATGTCCTGGCCCACTTATTTTTTGGCCCGCTCGTTAATCCGGGTCCCTTATATCGCGATGGCCAATATCCTAGCGGGAAAAAAGATCGTGCCTGAACTCATCCAGGATCAAGTCCATCCCGAGGCGCTGGCCGAGGCTTTATCTCATTTTTGGGAGAGCCCCCAAAATTATCTCGGGGCTCGGGAAGAATTAATGGCGCTGAGAAAGCGTTTGGGAAACCCCGGAGTCTCAGAGCGCGTGGCCAGAGCCTTAATTGACTCGGTCAAGGACGCCCGATGAAAAGATTGCCTTTTTTTAAAATGTCGGCCGCCGGAAATGATTTTGTCCTTGTGGCCGCGGACAAGAATTTGAAGGCTTCTCATCTAGCCCGCGTTTTATGCCGTCCCAAGGAAGGCATCGGGGCCGATGGGCTTTTGTGGGTGTACCGAAAGCCCGGCCTTGGTTTCGATTATTATAATTCCGACGGCTCGGCGGCTTTTTGCGGAAACGGAATGCGCGCGGCGGCGTGGTGGATGAGCCAAAAAAATTGGACTCGGGGGAAAAAAGAATTTAAGCTTCAAACTCCCAAGGGAATTCTCGGCGCCCGGATTATTTCACCGGAGAGGGTTTCCGTTCAAATGCCGAAAGCCTTCGGAGCGCGGCTCAATGTTCCGATTGCGGTTTTGGGCCGGAAAGTTAAGATTCATTTAATCGACACCGGGGTTCCCCATGCGGTTTTGCCGGTCAAGAATCTGGAAAAATTCGACGTCAATTCTTGGGGGAGTCAAATAAGAAATCACCGGTTTTTCTCCACCCGAGGAACGAACGCGGATTTTATAGAGATTAAATCCGGGAAAATTTATATTCGCACTTTCGAGAGAGGGGTGGAAGCGGAAACCTTGGCCTGCGGAACCGGAGTCGTCGCGGCGGCGATCATTTCTTATCTGATGGGGAAAAGCGGAACTTCGGCCCAGGTCGCCTCTCGAGGCGGGAATCTTCAAGTTTCCTTTAATCCGGTCCGAGACGGGGCTTTGGAGATTTTTCTTAAAGGCCCCGCGAAAATCGTCTATCAAGGAGTCATTGATTTATGAGACAAACGATATTGGATTTTAAAACGCGCTTGCCCGGTTGCTGGACCGCCTTGGTGACTCCGTTTAAAAAAAACGGCGCGCTCGATCTTGCGGCCTTAAAAAGACTCTTGGAACGCCAAATTTCAGCGCATGTTTCCGGAGTCGTTTTGTGCGGCTCTACCGGCGAGGCCGCGACCTTAAGCCAGGAAGAGTTCATCAAGGTTCTGGGTGAGGGCGTTCGGTATTGCCGGGGGCGCATTCCGGTGATGGCGGGAGTCGCTTCTAATGACACGGCCAAGGCGGTCCATCTGGCCGTTCAGGCACAAAAAGCGGGGGCCGACGCGCTTTTGGTTTTATCTCCTTATTATAATAAGCCGACTCAGGAAGGCCTTTACCGGCATTTTAAAGCCGTGGCTGGAAAAGTGTCTTGTCCGATCATCGTTTACAATATCCCCGGAAGAACGGCGATTAATATCGTGCCCTCGACCCTTGAGCGCTTGGCCCAAGATTGTCCGAATATCATCGGAGTCAAAGAGTCTTCCGGCAATCTCGATCAAATTTCAGAGATTATTAGAACCTTGCCGGACTCTTTTTGCGTTTTATCCGGAGACGATTCCTTGACGCTTCCAATCTTGTCCGTGGGAGGAGTCGGCGCGATATCAGTCGTGTCCAATTTATTCCCCAGGGAAGTTCAGGCCCTCTGCCAGTCGTTTTTAAGGGGCGACTCTCAAAAAGCCCGACATTTGCATTCTCTTCTCTTTTCATTGACGAAAGCGCTTTTTGTCGAAACCAATCCTATTCCGGTTAAAGCCGCTCTCTGGAAAATGGGTCTTTGCTCGGCCTTCGTGCGCCTGCCCTTGACTCCTTTGTCCAAGGAAAATTTGGCGGTCGTGGAAAAAGAGGTTTTTGCCGCTCTTTCGCTTTTTTCTTAATTTTATTTAAAAGATATAATGGCCTTTATGGAACAGGAAAAAACGACAATGCGCTCGCGCGTTTTGGGGCGCACCGGCATCTCCGTATCCGAAATCGGTTTTGGCGGATGGGGAATCGGGAAAACCATGTGGGGGCCCTCGGATGATTCGGAGTCGATGCGGGCTCTTCATGCGGCGGTCGATTCGGGAATTACCTATTTCGACACGGCTTTTGCCTATGGCCACGGACATTCGGAAAAATTAATCGCCAAACTCTTTAAAGAAATCGGCCAGCGCCTCACTGTTTCAACTAAAATTCCGCCTAAAAATATGGAATGGCCGGCCCGGGCTCAAACTCCGCTGGCGCGGGCTTTTCCGCCGGATTGGATTATCTCTTGCGTCGACCGCTCTTTGAGAAATCTTTCTTGCGATACCTTGGTCTTGGAACAATTTCATGTTTGGACCGACACCTGGGTTCGAGATCCTCTGTGGCCGAAGGTCATGGAGACTTTCGAGAATCTTAAAAAAGCCGGCAAGGTGCGCTTTGTCGGGGTGTCTGTCGGAGACAATCCCGAAACCGCCGTTGAAATCGTTAAAAGCGGTTTTGTCGATCAAGTCCAAGTTCTTTTTAATCTTTTTGATCAGAGGGCCGCGGAAATTTTGTTCCCGCTTTGCGCCGAGAAAAAAATCGGCGTGGTCGTTCGCTGTCCTTTTGACGAGGGAAGCCTGACCGGAGAGATAAAACCGGACACTCAATTTCCCGCCGAGGATTTCCGCAGCCATTATTTCGGCGGCGCGCGCTTAAAAGAGACCTGCGAGCGCGTGGCGGCTCTTGAAAAAGATGTCGTGGGGGCTAAGGCGCTGAACTTGGCCGTCGCGGCCTTGAAATTTGTTCTTAGCTTTGACGCGGTCTCAACCGTCATTCCCGGTATGAGAAAAGTGTCCCATGTCCAAAAAAACGTCTTGGCCTCGGACGGAAATTATTTTTCAGCCGCGGAATTGGCGCGTTTGGCTCAGCACCGCTGGGTGCGAAATTTCTACGCTTAAGCGAAATCAAGTCTCTGTGGCAGAGCCTAAGGCCGCGGGCTGCGCCCGATTTTAAGCGTAATCAACGCCGAGGCAGGAAGAACAAATAGGGTCAAAACCGTCGAGGTCAAAAGTCCGCCGATAACCGCGATAGCCAGGGGCTGCAATAATTCCGAGCCCGTTCCCCATCCGGTGGCGATTGGAACCAGCCCTAAAATCGCGACGGAAGCCGTCATCAGGATCGGGCGAACGCGCTTAAGAGCGGAAGAACGCACCGCGGCCTCGACTTCTTGGCCGGACTCTATTTCCGAATTCATGTAATCGAGCATGATAATTCCGTTTCTGACGACGATTCCAATGAGCATCACCGCTCCGATCATGGAAGAGACGTTGAGGCTCTCGTGAAACAGCCATAGACCCAGGGCCGCGCCGATGGAGGCCAAGGGAACGGTCAGCAAGATGAGTCCTACTTGGAGAAGCGATCTAAATTCCAGCCACAAGATAATGGCCACGACTAAAATCGCCATCAAAAAAACCATTCCCATATTGTTGATCGCGCTTTGCCCCGAGGCGTACTTGCCGGAATAGCTCCAGCTGTATCCTTTCGGCAATTTCATTTTCTTGATTTCTTGCGCGACTTTGGATGCGACATCGTTGACGTTTCGGCCCCGAACATTAAAGGCCACGGTCATCTTGCGGGAAAGATGCTCGTGATAGATTTTACTGGGAACTTCGGAATAGTAAAAATGCGCGACCTGCTCTAAGGGCACGATATTTCCCCCGGCGGTTTTAAGCGGCAGACTTCTGAGGGCTTCGAGATTTAGATTTTGCCCGGGTTTGGTAAAGTGTAAAACGACCCCAATGGATTTGAAAAGCCGGCGCACGTGGGTCGCGGTGAGTCCCACCGAATAGGCCTCCAGTAAATCAAAAATCGCGCGCTCTGAAATCCCCAGCCGCCCCGCCTCTTTTCTGTCGATGGAGGTTTGAAGGGCGGGAAGAGGGATGTTCTCGGGCGGCCTGATATCGGAGACTCCGCGGATATTTTTAATGCGTTCGGTCAGATTTGAGGAAAGTGTTCCCAAGGTTTTGAGGCTGGGGCCGAAGAAATCAATTCCGATATCGTAAGGGATTCCTCCCATCGCGTCGTTGATTTTATCGGCTAAGGGCATTAAATATTCGACATTGACCCCGGGGAGTTTCGAGGTTTTTTCCGACAGCTGCGAAATCAGCTTGTTGATGGAGAGCGGCCTTTGCCTTTTAGGGACGAGTTTTATGTTGATATCGCTTCGGTTGACGCTGTCGACGTCGAGGGTTCCCGGGGCGTGCCCCGTGTTGCGGACGACCGTAATAATACCCGGGATATGGTTAAGCCATTTTTCTATCGCGCCATTGACCTTGCGGGATTCCGCTAAAGAGGCGCCCGGGGGAAGCGTTGTCTGAATTTGAATGGCGCTTTCATCAAGACCCGGAAGAAAGGCGATATTGAGGCGTTTAAACGCCGTCCAAGAAGCTAAAAAGGGAATCAAAGCCAAGAAAAAAACGGTCATCCAGGGGCGCTTAAGAGACAAGTCAAGCAGCCGGCGATAAGATCTCTCAAAAGGTCCTCCGGAGTTTTCATCGATGCGGCTGCGGGAGGCGATCTGAAGAACCAAAACCGGAATCACCGTCAAAGCGACAATCAAGGATGCCGACAGCGCGAAGGTGACGGTCAAGGCCACCGGCTTAAAAAGACGTCCGGCTAAACCCGCGATAAAAATCATCGGGGCAAAGATGCCGATATTGGTTAAGGTCGAGACAATGACGGGGCGAACGACTTCAGAGGCCGCGCGCACGATGGTTTCTGTCGTTGATGAATTTGAACTTAAGTTTGAATCGGCCAGATGGCGAAAAATATTTTCCAAGACGACGATGGCGTCATCGACGATGATTCCGCTTCCCACCGCGAGTCCGCCTAAAGACATGATGTTGAGCCCCACTCCGAAGAGGCGCATCAAAATGACGGCGGCAATGACCGAAATGGGGATGCTGAGAGTCGCGACCAAGGTTAGTCGCGGGCTGCGCAAAAAAGCGAGCAAAATAAGAACGACGAGGACAGCTCCAATGGCGACGCTTTCTTTGACGCTGCCGAGAGAGTCTTTAACCAATTGGGATTGGTCGTAATAATTATGGATGGTAAAACCCGCCGGCAGGGTTTTCTGGAACTCCTTGATTTTTTCCGCCACGGCGTTGGCGACTTCAATGGTGTCAAAGCGCGGCTGTTTGTAGATATTAATCAAAATGGAGGGATTTCCTTTTTCGGAAGCGTCTTGCCTTTGAAATTGATAAGTATTTGAGACTCGCGCCAGATCCTGTATTCGGACCGGAATTCCGGCCTTGACGGCGACGACGACATTTTCGACATCATTGGCGTCTTTAAATTGCCCGTTAGCCCGGACGACAAATTCTTGGGAATAATTATTGACGACCCCCGGGGAGACGAGAATATTGTTGGAGGCTAACGCCCGTTTTAAATCGCTAAGCGCGAGTCCATATTTCATCATTAAAAAAGGATTCGGATAGACCGCGTATTCCCTTATTTTCCCGCCGGAGACGACGACTTTGTAAACCCCCAAGATTCCTTGAAGGCGCGGTTTGAGCTGGTAATTGGCGATATCCCGGAGTTTAATTAAATCGTTTCCGCCCTGAAGGCTGTAGCCTTCAATCAGAGCCAAGGTTGCGCTTAAGCTTTCAACCGAGGGCTCCACCTCTTGCGGCAATTGCCCCGCAGTTTGAGCCAAAGCCGCTAAAATGAGTTGCCGGGCGGTGATCATGTCGGATCCCCATTGAAATTCGGCGGAGATCATCGATATTCCCGTGGCCATGACCGAGCGGACGCGGATAACCCCGAGAACGCCGCTGACCGCGCTTTCAATTGGGAGAGTGACCTGGCGCTCCATTTCTAAAGACGAAAACCCCGGGGCTTCCGCGACGATGCTGAGAACGGGAAAATCAAGCGGGGGAAATAAATCCACATTTAGTCCGCGGTAGGAGATTATTCCGACGATAAAGAGAAAAATGACGAGTATTGCGACAATGGCGGGGGATTTCAGGATTTTAGATAGAAATTTTTCAAACATGAGTTTAATCTTCCGCCGCCTTAAAATCAGGGTAGAGAAAAAATATTCCGCCCTGGGTGACGACAGAGTCGCCGGCTTTGACTCCGTCTAGGACTTCGATCTCTTTGCCCGAGGATATTCCGGTTTGAATTTCCTGGACCCGGTAATGGTCTTGAGACTTTATCACCACAAATTTCTTTCCGCCGCGAAGCAAGACGGCGGGCTTGGGAATGGCGATGACTTTCTTTTCTTGGGAGGTGTATATCCAGGCGGTGACAAACTGCCCCGGAGTAATTGAGGATTTTCGGCTCGGACTGAGCCAAGCCAAGGATTGCCCGGTTTCCGAGCTGACCGCGCGCAAGATATGAGAAACCTTGGCGGAAATAGGTTTTGTATTGGAACCGATAAAGGCTTTCGCCTTTTGCCCGACACGAAGGCTTTGAGTGTCTCCGGCTTCGATGTTGACTTCAAGCGCCTTTCTCCCGTTTCTCTCTATGACGATGCCGTAGGCGGGAATCTTGGTTTTCATGTTTTCGATTTTCGCTTGAGAGATGGATATTTCGCTGGGCAAAGCCCCAATTTTAAAGCGCTGTTTTTTTGAGCACGCCGAAAAGGCGAGCAAGAAAATCAAGCCGAGTTTTTGGGCGCGCTTATTCATAGCTAATGGCTTTTTGCCCCATCAGATGCTCGATATGGGCGAGATCGGAAAGGTAGGAATAATAGTCGTCTCTTTCCGAGACCATGGTCTTAAGCCAGATATCCAGAGCGTCTGCCGC
The DNA here is from genome assembly GCA_021819565.1 of bacterium. Taxonomy (GTDB): domain Bacteria; phylum Elusimicrobiota; class Elusimicrobia; order UBA1565; family UBA9628; genus JAKAQV01. The sequence goes on from JAKAQV010000067.1 coordinate 8,009, forward strand.
CTCTAAAATTCCGCTGGCTCCCAAACGATAGCGTTTGATTTGAATTTTAGCCGCTTCCTTGGTCTGGGGCAAAAGGAGATCCATCCTTTTTTTGTCGGCGAGATGGGACTCGGCCAATTTTTCCCATTTGATAAACCGAACTTGAAGAGATTGCCGTTCAAGACTCAGCTGGCTTTTGACCATCGCCGCTTCTTCTTCCCTTTGCGATATTCTTGAGGAAATCCGGCCCCAGTCCCATATCGGCAAGTTTAAAGACAAAGACGCGTTCCAGCCCGACTCAAGCGGCAGGCCGTAGATGTTTCCCGGGAAGTTGGTATTGGGAACGAGATTGAAAAATCCGTTTGAGCCTTCATAGCCGTAGTTAAGCCCGGCGTTTAAAGAAGGATATCGTTCGTATCGCGCGGCTTTGACCGCCAGAGCGGAAGATTCGACTTGACGCGTTAAAGCGAGAAGACGCGGGTTTGTGTTTTTCGCGAAAGAATCTTGGTTAAACGGCAGGGGAGGAATTTGCTTTAACGCCTCAAGTTCGATCTCATTTCCGCTTTTAAACCCCGTAATTAAAGCGAGGCTTTCCTTGTCGGCGGATAACTGGGCTTGGGTCAATTCTTGGTCTTTGTCGAGACTGCTAAGCTCCATTTCGATTTTAACCAAGTCAAAGGGCGGAACCCTGCCGACGCTGTAGCGGGGAATCAAGGCGGCTTTCATCGCTTTTAATTTCTTTTGAAGGAGGCTAAAGCCTGTCAGGTAGTCTTGTTCTTTCAAAATGGCCAGATATAAGGTTTTAACTTCGAGTTCGACGTCTTCTTCCGTCGCGAGATGTTCGGCTTTTGCCGCCCGGTATTCGGCTCTTTTCTGGCGCGCTAAAACCCATTGCGGCGAAAAGGGAGAGATGTTTTGAGCGATGTTTAAAGTGGCTTGGTTGATGTCGATGGCTTGAATGGATTGACTGTTGGATTGTTGGTAATCTCCCAGGGCCGAGGCCTGGGGCAAAAGCGCGTCTTGGGCCTCTTGCGCGGCAAAATGGGCGCGGGCTTCCTGCAAAAAACCGATAACGGCCTGGGGGGAAAAACGCTCGGCTTTAGAGATCGCGTCTTGAAGGGAAAGAACCTGGGCTCCGTAAGCGTGGGTTGAAAATAAGGACGCGATAAGCGCGCCGATAACGATGCTTCTTTTTTTCATGCCAAAAAGAACCCCTGATTTTCCGGCTTTCGTGTTGAGGTAAATTCCGTCACCCCGGCGAAAGCCGGGGTCTAGAATCTGGATTCCGGCTTTCGCCGGAATGACAAGGGATGGCTTTCGCCGGAATGACGAGAGACTTTTGTGGAGAGGCACTTGTGTCCAAAAAGAACCCCTGCGCCGGCACAGCGCGCAGGGGCTTTTTTTCGTTGCTAATGATTAATGAGACGCAGACGCTGCCGGTTGGGCCGATTTCGGGGCTTTGGCGATCTTGTGCTTGTGGTGCTTGTGGTGATGAGATCTCCAGAACTCCATGTCCTTGCCTACTCCAGCGAGATCATGGCCGATTCCGTCCATGTCTTTTTTAAAGTCCGCCCAAAGACCTTTGCGCTTGTTGGCGTAGTCTTTTTTAATGGCGGCGATTTTGGCTTTTTTCTGAGCCTTCGTCAGAGATTTGTCCGTGTTGACGGCGGCAATCTCTTTTTTTTCGTTGGCCGAGAGGGCTTTTATGTCGCTGTTTTTCTTGGCGATTCTGGCCTTCTTTTTTTGCAGCAGGGCCTTCTTTTTGTTGAGAAGGTCCTTGTAGCTCGGCTTAGCCTGAGATCCCGCAGGCTGTGCGGGTGAAGCGGCCTGTTGCTGCCCGTTTTGGGGCATGTTCATGCCGTTCATGTTGTTTTGAGCCAACGCTAAGGCGGGAACAAAAAGAGCCGCTCCCATCACAAAAGCGCAGGTTTTGCGCGCATTCTTCATTGAGTACTCCTCCTTGGTTT
>JAKAQV010000068.1 GCA_021819565.1 bacterium
GCCCAGCGCGGCAAGAAAGAAAATCCCAAACTCATCGAATAATAAGCCGCATTTTTCAAACAAACGGCAAAAACAGAAGATAGGCCCGCGCCGTAAAAATCAAGCCCTTCTTTAATTTTTTGAATTTGCCCGGAAAAGCGCAGCGAATAATACATCCAGATCGCCAACGGAAATAAAGACAAGGTTAAAATCCCCAAAAACTCCTTGCCCTTGCGCTCTCGAAGAGAACGGGAGAAAGCGGCGGGGAAAAGGAAAATCCCGGCTAGGCGAGTTTGAATGATTGCCATTAAACTTAAGCCCCCCGCCCAGGACCTGAGCGAAGACGACGCGCTCTCCATAGAAAGCAAAAAGAGGAGGGTCATCAAAACAAAGAGGCTTTCCGACATCACGGTTCCCGATTGAGAAAGGATAATCGGACTGCTGGAAAAAATTAAAACTAAAAGGATATCCGCGGGAAACGCCACCTTTCTTTTTTTAAGCCATAGCCAAAAAACCCAAGGGCACAAGGAGAGAATAAAAGCGCAGAAAAGTTCAAAAAGCCCGAAATGCCCTGGGAAAAAATACGCGATGGGAAAAAGAAATATCGGAAGCCCGGGGCTCACCACATTCATCCAAGGCAGCCCGGGACTGGTGATCAGACGAAATCCTTGTCCGTAGGCCAGGGACTGAGCGGCCAAGGCATACATTAAATCATCTTGCTGACGGCCCAGGTATTGCGCCGGCGCGCTTCCTAAAATGATAATCGAGGATATCAGCAAAACAGCCGCAGTCCAAAGGCTTTCGCGTCGGATATCGGATAGGAAAGGCATTCAAAGCTGGCGGAAGGGAGGGGATTCCCGCTCACCCGCGCTCGGCTCTGCCTCACGCTCCTTCGCGGCCCGCTGCGTCAAAAAACCAAACCATTGGTTTTTTTCCGTCAGCTTCGAATCCTCTCTTATAATAATCCCGTCCAAAGCTGGCGGAAGGGAGGGGATTCGAACCCCTGAGGGCTGTTAGACCCTACACGCTTTCCAGGCGAGCCGTTTAAACCACTCACGCACCCTTCCAAGTGTCTAAATTATACCGAATTTCCAAGGCTTTCCCCGTTTTGGGATTCAGAAAAAATAGAATTTTGCTTGTAAACAGGCTTAATTCCAATGAACGCTTAAAGCAGGCTTCTAAAATAAGCGATGGTCCGCTTAAGACCGTCTTGAGCGGAAACCCGGGGGTTCCAGCCTAATTTCTTTTGAGCCAAGGTAATATCGGGGCGCCTTTGTTTTGGATCATCCACTGGAAGCGGCTTATAGACGATTTTAGATTTGGATCCAGTCAACCTTTTAATTGTTTCAGCGATTTCTTTGATGGTCATTTCATCGGGATTGCCGATATTAACCGGAGAGTTAATCTTGGATTTAAGGAGCCGCGCCAAACCCTCGACTAAATCCGAAACGTAACACAAACTGCGGGTTTGTGAGCCGTCCCCATAAATTGTGATCGGCTTTCCCTGTAAAGACTGCATAATAAAATTCGGCACCGCACGCCCATCTTCGGTGCGCATTCTCTCGCCAAACGTGTTAAAGATTCTGACAATGCGGACTTGAAGGCCGTGATAGCGGTGATAGGCCATGGTCATCGCCTCGGCAAAACGCTTGGCCTCGTCATAAACTCCCCGCGGGCCTATAGGGTTGACCCTCCCCCAATAGCTCTCCGGCTGCGGACTGACATCCGGGTCACCGTAAACCTCGGATGTCGAGGCCAACATGAAAATCGCGCCTTTTTCCTTGGCAAGGCCCAGGGCCTTATGCGTTCCGAGCGCGCCGACTTTTAATGTCGGAATCGGGTATTTGGCGTAGTCAACGGGACTGGCGGGACTGGCGAAATGCAAAATCGCGTCCACTTTGCCTGGCACATGGATAAAGTTGGTCACATCCTGCTTAATAAAGGTAAAACGCGGATTTTTAAAGAGAGGATCGATATTGGACAAACGTCCGGTCAAAAGATTATCAATTGCGGTGACCGAATGCCCTTCTTTTAAAAACCGTTCGCAAAGATGGCTCCCGATAAATCCCGCTCCGCCCGTAATCAATATTCGCATTTAGAATCTCCGCGCCAAGTATCTTAACAAATACTCAGGATGAAATTTCGATTTTAGTTTCAATATTTTTCCCGGTCTTTTTGCCGAAAAAGAAAAAATAGAGCCCAATATTGACCGCCATGACCGCTCCGTAAATATAAAATGGAAGGCCTATTTCCTCGATATTAAACATCGCTCCGGTCAATACCGTGCCGGCGGAAGAAGATCCCAAGCGGGCCACTTGATTTAAAGCCAGAGCTCGCCCGCGTTCTTCCCCGGGAACAAATTCCGTCATCGCCGTTTGTTGAGCCGGAAGGGCGGCCACCCGAAGGGCCGGAGTCAAGAAATAAATCGCAAGGGCTAAAATAAAATTTTTCTGAGCCGGCAAAAGAATAAGCAAAAACGCGCCGATTCCGCGCGTCACCGCGATGCTGTAGACAAACCCAAGCGTTCTTTCTAAATAAGGGGCGGCCAACATCGCTACGGCTCCCAAAAGCCCGCTTAAAAATCCGTAGACGGCCATTTGAGGGCGCGGGACATGATAGACAATCACGAAAAAGGGCACCAGAAACGGAGTGATCAGCCCCTGAGAAAATCCGTTGAGAAGCCCTGTCACCGCGAATTTCCCGATCGTCTTTTTACCCTGCAATTTTTTTGCGCTTCCGATATGATCTTTAAGCCTCAAAGGAATAAGGCCCAAAAGCCCCACCGTGGAAATAATGGTCGCGGCTAGAAAATTAGTTTGAGCCGAGAAAAACCGGGCTAACAGGATTCCAACGGCCGCAAGAGCGCCGGAAACAAAGGTAAAAATAGAAAAGTAGAAGGTTCGCTCCTCGGGCGCGGTTAAATCGGCGATGAGAGCGCTTTGAATGGGCTGCGCCGCGCCCCCGACCCCGCCGCCGGCCAAAGCTCCGGTCGCGGAAAACCCGCCCAACATCGCGGATGCATAAATCCAGAAGAGATTATGGGAAAAATAGGCCACTCCGCATCCCACGGGCAAAAGGACGCTGATAAAAATCAAGGTCTTTTTTCTTCCCCACGTGTCCGCTAAAAATCCGCAGAGAAGCCCCAAGCCCGCGGTCGCCAAGGTCGCCGCGGTATAGATAAAGCCCAAGGTCAGAGAACTAAAATGTAAATTTTTTAAAATAAGATAAGGAAAAGCCAAGGTCACCATTCCAGCGGCGACACTGCGAAAAGAACGGAAAACCCCCAAAAGAATAATCTGCCGTCTGAAAGTCTTTTGGGGGGTGGACATGGGCGTATTTTATCAAATACCCCATTCCATTAGTTTTAACAGCCAACTGAAGGCGTCATCGTGATAGAATTAAATCAAAGAGGGTTTTAATGAGAATTTGGGATTTGCCTCCGAGTCTTCTATGCCGCAATCATTTATTGGGAGAACATCGCGAACTCCACGCCATTTGGTCTGTTCTGACTCAAGGAAAAAAAGGATATGCGCGCCATCCCGAAACGTTGCGTTGGCTCGGACATCTTAAAGCTCTTTTTTTAAGGCATGAACTTTTGGTTTCTGAAATGGAGAAAAGGGGATATCATCACTCAAGCCCTTTGGAAAAACGCTTGGCGACTGGAAGAAGCGCTCAAAACTCCTATATTGACACTCCTCTCAAGCAAAGAAAATTGTTGCGGGCCAAGGGATGCCAATGCCGGATTTAAATTGGGGATTATTCTTACGTATTTTGCGCGGAGCGCGTCCTGAGAAAAACAGGTTCGCCTTTAGAAAAAGCGACCGCAATCTCATCGGCTCGGGTGTTGCCGAAAAGCCCCGAGTGCCCTGGAATATATTTCCACGATAACCTTCCGGCAAATAAATGAATCAAGCTATCTAACTTTTCCCAAAGATCGCGATTTAAAACGGAAGAGCCTTGAGCGGTCTTCCAGCCCTTTCGCTTCCAGTTCTTCATCCAAGACTCGGCTCCCCCCAAAAGATATTTCGAGTCCGTCAATATCTCAATTGAAGCGACAGGCCAATCTTGAAGAAATTTTAAAGCCTCTATAGCCGCCAAGATCTCCATCCGGTTATTAGTCGTGTGCGCTTCAAAACCGCCTATTTCCCATCGAATCGAATCTTTTTCGGCAATAACGGCGGCCCAGCCTCCGGGACCGGGATTGCCGGAACAGGCGCCATCGGTATAAACACGCAGCGAAGCGGGCTTCTCAGTGGGCGTAAATAAAATAGGGTTCGGCGTCATCAGTCCAGTCATAGCGGGAAGCGTTTAAGCGTTTAAGAAGGGAAAAATAGTCGTCGTCCTTGCGAACTTCGTAAAAAGACTTGGGCAAAGGTTCTTTTGAGGCGATGACCGAAATGGTCTCAGCCGACATTTTTTGCCCTGAAGGAATTTCGGCGACCAAGGCCAAGCCTTCTTCTTCCGCTTTATTGGGATCGGGATAAATGAGCGGGCTATTGGGCCCTACCTTGAGATGAGAAACATAGTCATTGGGGACAATCAGGGAAAGAGAGCCGTCCATCGCCTGGTCGTAGAGATAGACGTAACAGCGCGTGGAGGCCGAAACATTCACCTGTTCTGATTCTCCGCTCACCAGATGCTGTTTGGAAAGATTAATGCGAACCCAAAAATTCTGATCGGATTTTCGCGGAAAGGGCTTGACGCAGTCGGAAACTTCGGCTTGATAGCGGCAATAGGGACATTGGGAAGATGCAACATAACCGTTTTTGCCCACCTTTTCGTCAATAATTCTTCCTTGTCTCATGGTCTGGACCAGGCTCTGAATCATGCTGTCATTGCCTTCCAAGCCGGACTGCTGAAAGACTAAATCGCGGGCGCGAACGCGCACCCCCAAAACCTTTTCAAGAGCCATGCGGCGAGCTTCCGATATCGCCATCGCCTTTGCCTGTTCCGGGCTCATCGAGTTAGTGACATCGGCCACCCCTTGGGACTCAACCCAGGTGCATTTCATCCGCTTGCTGCGGCCGGTAATTTTTGCGTTGAGAGAATCATCAACTACGTTAGAACTTCCGTTTCCGGAAGAAGAATCGGTTTGAGAAGAACCCTTGATATTATTAGATGAGCCGGACGGCAATTCCGCCTCGGCCTTGGCCGCATCGGCTTTAATCGCGGCATAATTAGGAGTTTTCGTCGCGTGGCATGCCAAGATAAAACTTAGAGCGGCCGCGGACCAAAGAAATTTTCTCATATTTTTAAAGAAACTCCCTTCATTGGAGCGGATGGTTTAAAATCGCCTGATTGAGATCCTGCTGAGCGTTCTTTGAATCTGAATGAACCATATGATAATTGCCCGTTTTAGGAGCGCAACCGAAAGCGAAAGCCACGACACCGGCGGCGCCGGCAAAAACCAGAATTAAAGTTTTCATTTTAAAATGCCTCCTAACGTAATCAGGGTGTTTTTCCCCATGAGTTGAGGGGTCTGAACTCTCCCCTCGCTGCGCGCGACATCTTCTACTCGCGGTTCCATATAATGATAAATTTCGTTCAGTTTGCCAAGGCCTTGAGAGCGGTTAAGCCCCTTTAAAAGGTAGTAGGTCAAAATTCCGTGCCCTTCCTCCGGGATGACGCCCTCCACTTGCTCGGGGCCCGCGGCGGCTAACCCGGCGATTTTTCCCAAACTCGCCGGTCCCATATCCACTTTTTCTACTAAGGGGCGAAGCCCCTTGGCCATCACCGAGCGCGGTCCTTGCCCTGAAAAGCAGGAATCTAAAACGACGATTAAGCGCCCCGCCTTAATTTTATTGATTTGCCGGTATAAATGGGCGATGGAATATCCGGTGGCGCTCAAAAATGCGGGGTCCCCGTCCCAAGGCACCAAATACGCCTGGTGAGATACTGGATCGTTAGCCCCATGTCCGGAAAAGTAAAAAAATATTTTAGACTGCTTGGAAGAATGATTGGGCAGCCAACTGGCCACATACTTATCAATCCCGCTTTTGGTCGCTTGGCTGTCGGTTAAAAAAGCGATATTTTGCTCGGGAAAGCCCAAGGCCAATAAATGGCGCCTCATCGCCCGCGCGTCATTGACGGCGAACTCAGCGTTCGCGACATTCTCATATTTCTGGATGCCCACCACCACCGCGTAATTGTCTCGCGCGGCGCTCAAAGCATAGGTCGGAGAATCCACATCCGAGTGAAGAGAATGGGAAGATGCCGCGGAAGGCTTCAAAGCCTCTGCCGTCTTTTGAGAATTAAAGACATTGGGCGGGATGGGCTCTTCTGCCGCCTGATGGGAGACCAGCTGTGATTGGTAAAGCCCTAAGGCTTTTGAATGAATCAGAGAAGACTCTAAACGCCCCAACAAATCGCTTAAAGCCACAAGAAACCCTCTTTCAAAACACTGGGTTTGAGAAGCGGGAAAACCTTCTTCATGGGCAAGACTCACATATCGGGAACAATCTTTCGCGCCCATTGATTCAGAGGAGTGAACTTTAATGGCTTCAATTTGTTTGCCCTCCGGCGTCATGAAGGCAACCGCAAGATTCATCTCAATTTTATTTTGCTCATAGCGACCTTCTAAAACCGGGAGAGCGAGAGACCAGTCCACATCGGTTTGGATATCCGCGCCCTCTAAATCTTGAGAGGCCGCCTCGAAATTGTCCTTAAAAAGTTCTTGAACCTGAGAGAAAACCGTTCCCGGAGACATCTCGCCGCTTAAAGGCCCCTCGTGATTGGAAAGCCACTTAAGAATCTGGGCAACAAAAATTTCGGAGTTTTGAGAATTTTGAGTGGGAAGCAGCGTTAACCTGAGGTGTGGAAAAGGTGGGCGTCCCACGGGGGCCTTCCAAGAAAAAGCGTTAAGATCCGCGCGGCTAAACAAAGGAGGCGCTTGAAACGCGACGGGAAGAGGCTTTAAAGGCAAAGGCGTTGGAACGCCCTTGGGAAGAGTGGCGCACGCAAAAGTAAATCCCAAGCCCAACAGACACAATGTCTTTTTTAAATCCAACATTAAACTCATTATAGCCCTTTTATATTCGGCTGATTCTCTTTTTTCTCAGGCACGGACGCTGGGGGATGGGCAGTCAAAGCCTTGGCTTTTGCCCCTCCGGAACCCGAAACAATTTTCTTGTCCGAGGGAGAAAGATTCTTAACCCAAAAAACGACACGACGGTTTTCCGCGCGGCCCTCGGGGGTATTGTTCGAGGCAATCGGGCGATATTGGCCGTATCCTAAAGCGCCCAAACGATTCGGCGGAAGCCCGTATTTATTTTTAAGAAGCCTGACGACCATCGTCGCCCGCGCCGTCGAGAGTTCCCAGTTCGAGTCGAAATATTGGTTGGAGATTTTACGGTTGTCGGTATGGCCTTCAACGATAATATCGTGATCTACGGCCAATTTCCGAAGGGTCGGCACGAGTTTGGCGATCATCGCATCCATGGCAGGGGTGGTGTCCGCCTCTCCGCTTTTAAAGAAAGAAACATGGCCTTCTTCGTTGAGCGTAATTTTTAATCCCTCACGGTCGACTGCAACCGTGCCGCTAATCTGTTTGGTATTCACCATCTTTTGAACATCCTCGACCGCCTGTTGAACCTGTTTATTTAAAGAAGTCGAAAGGGCATAGAGAATGATAAAAAAACAGGCAATCTCGGTCATGAGGTCCGCATAATTGACCAGCCATGGCGGGGCCGGATGGCCGATCTGGGCCACCTTGGGATCGGATTCGTCGATAAAACCTTTTGGCGGTTTGAGAGGCATAAAAATTTAAGCAGTCTGGGTTTTGATGGCCCCGCGTTTGGCCGGCTCAAGATAAGCCTTTAAATTGGCCTCAACCACGCTCGGGGTCGCGCCGCTTTGAAGGAGGAGAACTCCGCGGATAATGATTTCCTTGACCAGAAGCTCTTCTTCAGATCTCCGGCGCAATTTTCCGCCCATCGGAAGAAAAATAAGATAGCCCGAGCCCAGGCCGAAATAAGCCGAAGCCAAGGCGACCGCCATACGCCGGGGCACTTGGGTGACATCTTCGATTGTCGACAACATCAAAATCATTCCCAAAACCGTGCCGATAATTCCAAAAGCCGGCGCATAGGTCCCCATCGCGTTGAAAATTTCCTGTCCCACTTTATGCCTTTCCCGAATAAAGCCGATTTCCGTTTCTAACATATTGCGGATAAACTCCTGATCCGCGCCGTCAATAACCAATTGAATCGCCCGGCGCAGGAAATCATTTTGAATGGATTTCACATCGGCTTGAAGGGCTAAAAATCCTTCTTTTTTAGCCTTCTGGGAAAGGCTGACAAAGGTCGCCACGATATCGGGAGTATCCTCGGGCGCGGAAAACAAGACCTTGCGGACAATGCGCCCAAGACCGACCACCTGGGAAAGCGGGTAATTGACCAAGGTCGCGCAAAAAGTTCCCCCCATGACCATCAAAAAAGCTTCCATGTTAAAGAAAGGCTTAAATCCAACCCAGCCTTCCGACAAGAAAATCGTTATGACGGCCAACCCCAAGAAAACCAGTATTCCCAGCACCGTCGCTATATCCATCGATTTATCTCCTTAAGGATTCTTTCTCTCAAAACCCGCGATCGGGTTGGCGACTTTGGAATCCGAATTGACCTTCTTACGATAGTCAATCACTTTTTGAACGACTTCCTCCACATTTTCCTTAACCAAAAAGCGATTGCCAGTGGCAAGACAAACGATTGTCTCTTGTCCTTTCTCAAGACATTCAATCAATTCCGCATTGATAAAAACCTCTTGACCATTAAGTTTGTGGACTGAGATCACTAATTTAACCCTCTATTTTTTGGCGAGCCTCTGGCGCACCTGCTGCTGAAGATTTTCCACCTCTTTTCTAACAAAAGCAAGCTGTGCCCCCTGAGCCGAGCAAAGCCTTTCGGCCTCTTCCTTCCTGCTTTTCATTTCCAAATAAGCCGCCACAGCCTCTTCCAAATCTGCCCGTTCCTTCCGAGATTCTTCCTTGAGTCTAGCAATTTCGTTTTCTATCTTTCTCCGCTGTTCTTCCACTATTTTGTCTTTTTCTAGCCTCATTTCCTGTTCCATTTTAAGCCGACGGTTTTGGAGGATCTCTTCCACTTTCTGCTCGACCTCCTGTTGGAACCGCGCTTGAAGACGAGTCTTCTCAATTCCAAGGATTTCTTCCGTTTTCTTGAGGACCTGCGCCTCTAGTTCTTTTTCCCACTTGCCGCGCACGACCGCCAAAGCTGCGTGAAGACGTTCTTCTCTTTTAGCCGCGCTTATTTTTTCCGCCTGCGCTGAAGCCATTTGAATTTTCACATCCGTCATCTGTTTTTTGTAGGCATCCTCTCTATCTGTAAGCTCTTTTATTTTTTTCTCTAGTTCAAGCAGCCGATTCTGATACTCAGAGAGGTCTTGCTGATATTGCTTTTCTTTCTCTTGATGTTTTTTTTGTTCCAGCGCCGCCGCGAGTCTTAAGCTCCCGAATTCCCTTTCTTTTTCTTTCCGAGTTTTCTCCTCAATCTCTTTAGCGATGGCAAACACCCTAGAAGCAACCGATCTTTCAACTTCCTCTTTCTTCTCGCGCTCGGCTTTCTCCTGATAGCGTCTAATCTCCGTCTCTATTTCCAAACGTCTATTCCTCAATTCTAACTCGTGCTGAGACTGATATTCCTCAATTATCTCTTCTTTCTCTTTTCTTAGGGCTGAAATATCGGCCTTAAGCTTCTCTTCTTTAGATTGGTTGGATTCTCTAAAGGCTTCTATTTGGAGCCTAAAACCCGCCTGAAGACGCGCAATTTCATCCCGCAACTTTGCCTCGGATTGTTCGATCGTCCGATCGCGCTCATTTTGCAACCGCAATAATTCCTCTTCCATACGCGCCTTGATGGACTCAATTGCGGATAGATTTGTCTTCAAGACTGAATTTTCAGACAGCAATTTGGCTTCTCTTAGGGAATTCTCG
>JAKAQV010000069.1 GCA_021819565.1 bacterium
CTCGGCGCTAACTTGAAGGGCTATCAAGAGTTTAGCCATCGCGTAGAGAGAAATTCCAGAGGAGAAAATAGTCATGACTCCAAAACTGACGGCGTTAAAGACATGGGTTTTTGAGTCAAAGCGGAGTTTGAGATATTCCGGCACCGAGCGCGCCCGGGAGCCGTAATAAAACGGCATCATAAAGACCCCGACGAAAACCATGGCCGGGACCGCGCCGATCCAATAAAAATGGCTGGTGGCAAGCCCGTATTTGGCTCCCGAAGCGGCCATTCCGATGACTTCTTGCGCGCCAAGATTGGCGGATAAAAACGCCAGTCCCGCGACCCAGGCGGGAATGGCCCTTCCCGCCATGAAGAAATCGTTTCCGGTTCGGGTCGAGCGTTTGAGAATGTATCCGATGCCTAGGACAAAGGCAAAGTAAACCGATAGGACGGTCCAATCAATGGGAGCTAGGTGCAAGACAATTCCTCTGCGCGATATCGCGCATGGGTTATTATATAACTATAGGCGAATAAAATCGCTATAGGGATTTTCGGTCATCAAAAACAAGAGGAGATAATCTCTTAAATGGCGCGTTAAAAGAAAGTTGTTGCGCACATGCTCTTTGCCGTTTTCCCCCAGTTTTTGGGCCATGTCCGGATTTCTCAGGAGTTGCCGCATCCAATAAGTGGTTCCCTCTATCGAGTGCACCAAGATTCCGGTGTGTTTGTGAATCACCTGCTGAGGAATGCCGCCGACCGCTCCGGCGATGACGGGCTTTGATTTCCACAGAGCTTCGGAAACCGTCAGACCGAAGCCTTCCCGCAATGATTTTTGCACTACGATAGTGGATCCTCTCTGAATGGCGTTAATTTCCAAATTGCTGGTCGGCGGCAGGGATAAGATAATGATGTTTTCATTGCCCTTGGCCTTGGCCATCACTTCCTGATAGACGATAGCGCCTTCCGGATCATCATCGGCCGAGCCGCCCACTAAAAGCAGACGAGCTCCGGGGCGGGGGCCGAGGGCTTCAAACGCCTCGATAACCCCCAAGGGGTCTTTGAGGCGATCAAAGCGGGAGACCTGGGTGATGAGCGGCTTATCCCTGGGAATTTTAAGATGAGAAAAGACCTTGTCTATTTCCGCTTTCGTTAAATCTCGATTTTTCTCGCTGAGCGGATCAATAGAGGGGGCGATCAAGGTTTGGGGTATGGGTAGCTCTTGCGAGAAATGAGGATCAGAGATAACGCAGGCGTCATAGGATGAAACCAAGGGCTTAAAATAGTTCCAAACCAGCGGCGCGGCATGCGAAAGATCGATATGGCATCTCCAGATCCAATGATTTTTAAATTGTTCTCGCTTTTTGACCAGGGCGGCGGGCTGGGGATCGTGAATGAAGACAAAATCCGATCCCAGATCAATCTGAGAGGCGTTAGCTTCCACGGTCTCGGCGTAGGCTTTAAAATCGGCCTCGGTGATGTCTTGCGCGGCTCCGTGAAGAGCGTTGTGGAATTTTTTGGTCGCGTTATAGAAATCTTGGGCTCCCTTGACGATTTCCCAGCGGGTATTGATTCCCAATTCGTTGAGGAGGGGAACCATGCGGGCGAGAATCTCGGCAACCCCGCCGCCGACCTTGGTTGAATTGACGTGGACAACGCTTTTGCCAGCCAAGCGCTCGGCCAGGGTTTCAATTTCGTCGATAATTTCAGATCCGGCGATGCTTCGGTAGGATTTGAGCAGGCTCATTTTTTTGCCTCCAATCGCTGTTGCGTCATTTCCAATATCTCTTCCTTTATCTTTGACAATGTTTGAGCATGCGGGTCAAGTTCCGCTATTTTTTTAGCTAAATCCGGCTCTCCGATCTCTTCCTCAAGCCACTTTGAAAAATCGCTGATTCCTTGGGCCGATCTTAAGCGCGATTCAAAGGCGTGGAGATAGATCGTGGCCGGACTTGATTTCTGAAGAGACTTTTGAAATTCTTCTAAATCCCAGGCCTTAAGGCCCGTGGATACGGAAAAACGAACCGAGGAGAGAAGATGCAATTCCTGCCCCGGCGAGACAGAGCGGTTATCGGTATGAGATTCCAGATGGCGGCTTAGAATGGAGACCAAATCTTTTCTAATTTGATCGAGACTGGAATAACTGAGGGGTTCGATGACTCCGAGTTTTTCCGCCAATTCCTCATCCCCCAGAGCATGGGAAGCCCAGAGAGAAAAATCATTGGCGGGACTTGTGCCCGCAAATTGATGGGTTTGTAAAAACCGATGGGAATGGGCGTAGATGACGGAATCGGGACAGGTGCGCAGTATTTCCAATAAATTCCGGGCGCTAGAGACCGCTTTTCCCGTCGCGAGAGTGAGGCTGAGCCTCGCATAAAACACGAATGGATTTTTCGCTTTTTTTAGATTATTTATTTTTTTCATATCGTTGAACCAACAGTTCGAGAAATCGCTTTACATATCCGCGATTGTGGATGAGAAATTGAGCATGGGAGGTTTTGGCGGGCCCCACGCGGATGGAAAGGGCTTTGGGGCCCAAGGTTAAAAAGGCCTCTTCGTCGGTTGTGTCATCTCCAATAAAACAGGCTTTCCAGGAAACTCCTAATTGATCGATTAAGTGGAGAAGGGCATGGCCTTTATTCCAGTCAAGTCGCGGGCGTATGTCGAAAAGTTTTTTGCCGTAAACGATTCTTAAATCCTTCCGGTAAGGGACCATGCGGTTTTTAAGCAGGGCTTCCAAATTTTTAACAGCGGCATTTTTCCGCACTCTCCGGTAATGGAGACTGAGGCTCAAGCGTTTGTCTTCCAGTTCCGCTCCGCTAAAGCGCGTAATATCTTTTTTGAGCTGTTCCGAGAGGGCTTTGAGGTCTTTAAGCAAGGTGGCTGTTTGTGGGTGAACCCAAAGCCCGCGCTTCGTTTTAATTTCAAGCCCGTGATTGCCGCAATAAATCGTCCCTGAAATTCCGACCTTTGTTTCAACATCGGCAAGACTTCTTCCGCTGACAATGGCGACTCGTATTTCCTTTTGATGGGCCAGACGCTCTAAGAGTTTTCTTATTTCTTGCGGGACTTGAGCCTGGTGGGGCTTCAGGGTAAAGGGAGCCAGCGTTCCGTCAAAGTCAAAACCGACCAATAGATTTTGCTTTGGGAGATGTCCGTTTTGCGCGCAGATTTTTAATTCACTCCAGCTTTGCATGGGTTGACTCCCTTAACCCATTATAAAGGAATATTGTCAGGTTGGCAAATTTCCGTAGGGCCTCGAACTTTTTTAGCGAACATGCGTAGTAATAGCAAGGTCGCCAAGGCGGCCCATATTAACATAAGGAGAACAATCGAAATGAAAAAAAGTATCTTGACGTTGACTGGAGCGGCGATGATGGTCAGTTCGGCTCTATGGGCCCAGTTTGGCGCTCCCGCTGGCAATAATCAAAACAATCAGCCTAATGGACAACCGGGGATGCAGCAGGGACAAGTTCTCAACCAAGCTCCGAAACCGGCCCAAACCCCGGTGATTCCGGCTAATCCTGTTGCGCAAAACGCCCAACAAGTTCAGAAAAGTAAGATGGACTTGAAAAAAGTTCAGAAGAGCGAAATTAAAACCTTGGCGGATATCCAGAAAGCGGAAGATCATGATCTTAATTCCGTGCGAAAAGATACCAGCCTCAGCTCTTCGGCGCGTCAGAAAGCGATTGCCCAGATTCGCGCGAAATACGATCAGATGAGAAAAGACGCGCGCTTGGCCGCCAACAAAGCCGGAAAAATGGATTACAAAAACGAGCAGAAAGCTAAAGCCAAGGAATTAAAAGCCGAGAAATCCCAGACCCCTGTCGGTCAGTAAAAATTAGCGGGAAACTTTCCCGTTTGTCTTTCAGAGCCCCCTGTGCGCGTAGGGGGCTCTCCTTTTTGGGTTTCTGTTATACAATATAGGTATGAATATCCCTTGTATGACCGCCGCGCAGTTAAAAGCTCGCATTGAGCGCGGCGAGAAACTATTGATTTTAGACGTTCGTCAGGAGTCGGAGAGAAAAAGATCGCATATTCAAGGTTCGCGGTTTATTCCGCTGGACCGCTTGCCCGAGCGTTGCCATGAGTTGGATAAATCTTCCGAAATCGTGGTTTATTGTCATCTGGGCGGGCGCTCGGCCCGGGCCGCGGCGTTTCTCATTCAGAACGGATATAAGGCCGTCAATCTCGAGGGAGGCATTACGGCCTGGGTTGATTGCGGACATCACGCTCCTCCGGGAGAATGAACTAGATTGCCGGAATTGCCGGAGGTTGAAACTGTTCGGCGTGTCCTGGAAGAAACAATTTCGGGACAGACTTTTCTCTCCTACCGCCTTGGAGTGCCCACTTTTTACCGCTGTCCGGATGAGGCGCTTCTCGGAAATCTCAAAGGCCTTAAAATACTCGGCGTCTCTCGACGCGGGAAATACCTGATATTAAAATTTCAAAATAACCGTGAACTGATTTTGCATTTGGGAATGTCGGGGAGAATTCATTTTAACGAGCGCTCTTTACAGGCGAGAATCAGCCTTCATTTTTCCAAGACGACCGTCTATTTTCAAGACACGCGCAGGTTCGGCCGCGTGATGGGCCGTCTGCCTCTTTTGGGGCCGGAACCCCTCTCTCAAGATTTTAGCGCCGACTATCTGTCTTCTGTTTTGAAAAATAAAAAAGCCGCGATTAAATCCGCCTTGATGGACCAGTCAATCGTGGCCGGTCTTGGCAATATTTACGCGACCGAGGCTCTTTATCTGGCCGGAATTCGCCCTGGGCGCCAAGCCTGCCGCGCGCGTTGCGATGAAATTAAAAGAGTCGTGTCTTTAGTGCAAGAGTTATTGCAAAAGTCTATTTCAAGCGGGGGAACGACCTTGCCGGATGAGTCTTATCTCGATCCATTAGGGCGTCCGGGCCGTTTTCAAAATCAATTGAAAATTTATGGAAAGACCCTCTGCCCCGAGGGGCACGCTATTTCAAGGACTAAACGCCTGATTGCCGGCCGCCGCGCTTATTACTGCAGTTTTTGCCAGAGATAGAGACGGTCGATCTTATTGAATTTGCCGGACCGAGACGTTTTCTCCGTTTGAGCTCGCTAAATGAGGGTTTTTAGGATCGGTCATTTTTTTCCCATCCACCACGAAAAGATACTGACATCTTCCCTTGGGAAGAGGCAAAAACACGCTCCACTCCCCGGATTCTTTCTTCATCATCTTAATCGTCTTGGACGCCCAATGATTGAAATTTCCTATCAAGTAAACTTCCTTGGCTTCGGGAGCTCGAATCTTGAATTCGACAAAGGACAGCCGCGGTTTGAAAGAAACATTTTTGTGAAGGTCCTCCGGAATCATATTGTCCCCGGTTTGTTTTAAGACCCCGGGGTCGATTCCGGAAAAGAAATCGCGGTATTCGCGAATTTTTTCAAGGAAAAATGTGGAGGGAACCAGGAGAAGCAGTCCGATCAAGAACATTAAAAACACGACAATCTTATTTCGCTTACTTTCTTCCATACTGTGATATTACCATTATTTCCATTTGGTAAAAATATGGTAAAAAAACTGGGTTTGCCTTGACAAAAAAGAGAAGAGGGGCTACACTCAAAGTATGGCCTTCGTTATTAAACAACAAGCCGATCCCTTCAAAAAATATTGGTGGTTGATTCTTTTAGTCTTCGGCTTAGTGGGGCTTTGGGTTTGTTACCCCGCCTTTAACTCTTCTTCCAACGCCTCCTTAGCCGGGGCCGAATCGGGCCTTCATCCCGTTAATCAAAGTCTTGATTCCACCCAAAATCCCAATGGGGCGCCCGGAGGGCCGGTGGATCTGTCCATGAAATCCTTTGAGGCCTATGGAAAAAAGGCGCTAGTTGACCCCTTTGCTTCTCTTCTTTTCTCTCCGCCGCCTTCGGCTCCCGTGGCGAGCGCGTCTTCATCCAAGAAATCGGGAAAGAAATCTTCCCAGTGGGCAGATGCCTTGGCCAGTTTGGCTTCTCAAGGCCAGTCCCCAGCCGCCGCAACGGCCGCTCCGGTTTTATCCGCCGCATTTCCTAAGGGAAATTTTTCGAGTCTTTCCGGCCTTAGCGGAAGCGAGAGTTCAAACGCATTTGCCCCCGCGGGAGCGGGAAATTCTCCCGGCGGGCTCAGCGGTTTTGGGGCGCATACGCCAAAGATTGGAATTAGTTACGCCCATGGAACTTCAGATTCGGGTCCGTCTCAAGCCAACGGCGGGGGCGCGATGGGAGCTTTAAAAAATACTGCGGCCCAGATGAAATCGGCGGCTTTGGCTCTCAATGGAACGCAGTCGAGCGCGCTGGCGGCTCAGGCTTTTGACGGTGGAGCGATAGGCCGCGGGCTTATTAATGATCCTAAGGGAATGTCTTCGGCTGTTGGGATCGGGCAAGGGACTCCCATGAATCTCAAAGCCAATGATCCCAATTTAAATCAGTCAAAGCCGAATGCGGTTCCGGCGATGCCCCCGATGATGAATCAGCAGCCGAGCATGATGCAGCAGATCATGCAGATGCTGATGATGGCGGTTGTCGGTGGGCTTGCCGGCGGAGTTGTCAAGGGAGTTTTGGGGGCCATTGGGTTAGCCGCTTGATTTGAGAGGTATTTTTATGGAAACAAAACAAAACGGTCCTAAAATTAACAAAGGTGAAAAAACGGGACTGGCTGGAATTCTCAGCGCCTTGGGCTGGAACGCAGCGGAGGGAGAAGCTGTCTCCGGCGGTTTGGGGGGAATGATTGACGCGGCAACCTCTGGCGGGCTTTTGGCGACCAAGGCCGGAATCGTGGGACTTGTTTTGGCGGGAACGACTGTGGCCGGAGGCGTGGGTTGGCTGGGATACAAAGTTTTGGGCCCCGGGCCTGGAGACAAGGCGCATGCCCATTTTCAGGTTTTTCAACCAAGGCCGGCGCAATCCGCTTCGGGACAATCTCAAGGTGGCGGCAATTCTCCAAACTCCGGTCAGTCTTCCTTGGGAGATCTTAGTCAGGCCAATCAAGGGGCGATGGGAGAAGCGGCCGCTTCATTAAACTCTGCTCCGGCTGCTTCCGCGGCCATTGGGGCCGCCCCCAAATCTCCCAATGTCGGTAAGGTTTTTGGCGGTAAAGCTTCTAAGGTGATGCCGAAATTAGCCGGAGCCGCTAAAATCGGTCAACTTTCTAATCTCAACGCCGCGGGTCCCGCCGCGGCCGCGAAACCCGCCGCGGCAAAACCCATGGCGGTGGGGGCGCTGCCCGGTGGCGCTGGAGCGGGAGCTCCGCATGGCGCGGTGGCGGGACGGGGATTTGGCGGATCATCGGGTGGCGGCGGCGGTGGTTTTCGAGCGATGAACGGCGCTGGAACGGGTTATGGCGGACTTGGTCCCAACAATGTTCCTGGAAATGCTCTTTTCGATGGGACTCATGCCTCTGGTATCGGTACCCCTAGCGGTTCTGGGTTGGGAGGAGTAGGAAGCGGAGCTCCCACCCAGTTTCCAGCCGCGTCCAGTTACGGCGGTCAATTTTCTCCTCAAGGCGGGAACCAAATGCCCTACACTGGCAACGGCACGGACGTGACCCCTTGGCAGGGCGCGATCAATCTGGCGATCATGCTGTCTCTTTTGGCTGGTGCGCTTATGTATGCGGCTTTCGCATTGTCGAAGTCACAAACTCTGAGCGTTGGTACTCTCAAGGCGATTTTGGCAGTTCTTGGAGTTGTTATTGCCGCAGTTGGAGGATTTATCGCCTATCTTGGCAGCCAAATTGCGGGAGGGCAATTCGGCCAATCATTCCAGGGCGGAGCCTTTACCTTGGCGGGAACATTTATCGCCATGTCTGGTATGGCTATTGCGGCAGGGGGGGCTGCAGGGGATTTTACTAAGGCAGGTTTTGGTGGTACGACGTCTATGGTTTTCATGGCTTGTGGGGCCGTGGGATTATTGAGCGCCATGGCGGGCTATCTTGTTCCCGGTCAGCAGTATCCTTCGACGATGTTCTACGGGAACCCTCCTGACTGGACCAACCCTAATGCCCAGGTCAACCCCAATCCCTATCAATACAATCCCTACTATGGTGGCTCTAGTATGGGAGGTATCCCGTAATCATAGCGCTCATAACTCCTAGGGTCTTGACAAAGTCAGTATTTCTGTTACACTTCTAAGGACGTATCCCGTATAGTTTATTCGCGGTCGAGGGGGCAAAAAAAACCGCGAGAATTTTCTCTATGCGGGCGATAAAGGCAAACCCGTGCCGAAAGGCACGCGGCTTCCTAGTCTTCGTATAAGACAGGGATTCCGCGCCGTAAGGCGGGGGCGCAAAGCCGTGACTCCTTTCGAGGAGCGTCAGGCTGCCGAAATGAATGGCCCAAGCTAAGGCGAGAGGCCTGTCGTTTTATAGACAGGCGCGTATTGCCGCAGGGAGAATTCTCTCTGCGGGGTTTCTTGTTTTCTTTTCCGTGCCCGCCTTTTCCCAACTCCTCTCTCAAAGCGCGATTGGAGGTCTCCCTGGGAATTTTCTTCTCTACGGCGTTGGCGCGAAGGCCTTGGCCATGGGCGGAGCTTTCTACGGCTTGTCTAATGACGCGACCGCGGGCAACTGGAACCCGGCGGGACTCGCGCAGCTTCAGAGAAAGCAATTGACCTTTATGGACGGAGCCTTGCCCCAGCAGACAAGCCTTGATTATCTCGCCTATGCACAGCCGCTTAAAGGCGGCAGCACTTTTGCCGGGTCTTTTACGAAACTTTCCGCCGGCGGATTTCAAAATGAGACCGCCACCTACAATCCACAGGGAACTCTGACCGGACTGACCTCCGAGGGCTCTTTTACCAATGCGCAACAAGCCATTAGCTTTTCCTGGGCGAAAAGCCTGACCAAGACGACCTCTTTTGGCGCGACGGTTCAGGAAGTTTCAAACAGCTTGGCCGGATACTCGAGCAACACCCAAGCCCTTAACATCGGAATGCTCAAGACCTTCGGGTTCTATCATCTGGGATTAGGCGTTCAAAACGCTTTTTCAAGAACCGCCGGCGCGACCAGCGATCAATATCCGGTCATCGTCAGAATGGGAAACGCCATCGAACTTTTCCATGATCGCCTGATTTTGGATATGGATTTAAATAAGCCCTTGACCCCGGGGCTTGACGTCAATTTCGGCGGAGAGTATCATCTTTCTCAATGGTTCGCGTTTCGCTTTGGTCTCATGGGAATTCCTCAAATTCAGGAAACCGATTTCGGATTCGGACTGGATTTCCAAACTTTCCAGGTGGATGTTGCCGAGGGAATTGGAAACCTTGGGACCAGCACAAAAATCTCTCTAGGGTTTAAGTTTGGCGAGAGTAAAACCGCCAACACCAATGCCAAGGTCAAAGCGGTTTTAAAATCCGCCTTTGAGGCTCTTCAGGAGGGAAATTTCACCTTGGCCCAGGCCCGCTTTAAAGAAGCTCTTTATATCCAGCCGGGAAATAACAAAATTCAGCAAATGATTGATCGTCTTAAAACTGTCACCGATCATGTGCCCCAAGCGACCGGAGGGGAGGAGTTTCAGACCTTTGTGCGCAAAGGCGCGGTCCTGTTTGTTGACGGCAATGACTTGCGGGGATCCGTCAACGCCTTGAGATACGCTTACAACAAAAATCCAAAAGACGAGAAATTGCTGCTTCTTTTAAACGCGGTTGAGAAGGCGGCCCATGTCACCGAGCTGACTCGCCGGGTTGGAGGGCCGGAGCAGTTTACCTGGGTGGATCAAAAAGTGTATGACGCCCGGCAGTCGGTCTATGAGGGACACTATGACGCCGCGATAAGGCGGGCGCAAGACGTTTTGGATTTGGAACCCAATAACGTGACCGCCCTTGAGATTCTTGGCAG
>JAKAQV010000070.1 GCA_021819565.1 bacterium
TCCGATCTACCGATTGGAAAGAATACCCGGTGAAATATCCCGGCGCGGAGGCGACCAGATTAAAACTTCCGGGAGACAGTGAAATCGAATAGAGGCCAGCGGCGTTGGTTAAACTGCTCCAGCCGAGGTCTTCGGCGACATCGACGTTGGCGCCGGCAATAGGGTTTCCCGTCGTCGCGTCCGAAACGGTTCCGGTCAGGGAAGAATTCGCTTCCACGGTGTCCGGGTTGGACATGACGCTGTTCAGAGAGAGGTATTGCGTTTGGCTGTCTTGAGTCCAGGCCACGGTCACGGTAATTTGCCGCATTCCCGTGTCCGGAGTGGTCGGAGGAAGAGTGGTTAAGGTTCCATTTTTATCCATCACCACTTGAATGTCGGTATAGCGCGTGAAATTGACTCCGCCTTCAAGCAGCGTTTCCGGCGGGAAATTGACGGTGTCGTAAGGCGTTCCATTGGACAAAAAAGAAGGGTTCAGGGTTGGAATCACATTGGGATAGGACTCCTCTTCGATGATTTGAATTTGTTCCTGCGCGAGGTTGGCGGCAAGGGTCTTATTCCGAGACATCTGAATCGAACGCTGAACGTCCCGAAAAGACGCGACCAGCCCCAAAGTCGCCACTGAAAGAATGCCCAAGGCGATCATCATTTCAACCAAGCTTGCCCCGTCTTGGTTTTTCAAGGCATTTTCGCCTTTTAAATGCCCCATCTTAGAAGTGTAGCAGACAAATATCAGAAGTCAATAGATATCGGCGAGGGAAGAGAAACTGGTAAAATACAGAGGTCGCTATGAACCATCCAATTCAATTGGGCGTTGCCGGGGCTTTAGGCCGCATGGGAAAACGCGTTTGCGATTTGGCCTCGACGGATCCGCGCTTTCATTTGGCGGCCTCAATTCATCGCGAGAATTTCGCGCATATCCCTTGGCCGGACTTGGATGTCATCATTGATTTTTCCTCGCCCAAGGGATCTTTATCGATTCTGAAAAAAGCCGCTTTGGAAAAAGTTCCGGCGGTCATCGGCGTCACGGGATTTTCTTTAGCTCAGACATCTCAAATTAAAACGGCATCCCGCAAAATTCCAATTTTCTTGTCGCCTAATTTCAGCCCGGGAGTTTTTTGGATGAAGAGTTTGGCGAGCGAAATTTCCCGCGCCTTGCCGCGCTATGATATTTCAATTATAGAGGTCCATCACAAAGCGAAAAAAGACGCGCCTTCGGGAACCGCCAAGGATATCGCGCGGCTTTTGGGGGGCAAGGTCGAAATCCATTCCTTGCGAGCCGGCGATATTGTCGGAGAACACACCGTGGTTTTGGCGGGGCCTTTTGAGCGTTTGGAGATAACCCATCGCGCGCACAGCCGGGACGTTTTCGCGCTCGGAGCCTTGGAAGCCGCTTTCTGGCTGAAGAGGCAAAGGCCTGGGCTTTACGGAATGGAAGACCTATTTAGGAAAAATGCGAAGGCTTAAATCTCTGATTGATTTTTGCGCGCGCTGGATTGGAGAAGAGGATGATCCGTCGCGGCCGATTTACGATCCGGTCCATCTGGCGGCGGTTTTGGTTGGAAGCCTGGCCGCCTTGGGCGCTCTTTATTGGCTTTTATGGACGCTTTTGGTTTATGACGGTGGACTTTTTTCTAAAGCGGGACCCCTTTTTCATGTTCTGATCGGATCTAAAACCTTGGCCGATTACGGTTATCGCGGTTCTCCTTATCAGATGGGAGCCTTTCGCGGCTGGATGGGAAATCTTGGAGCGCTGGTCATTTTAGTCGGGATTGTCATTGTTTTACACCGCAAGTATCAGGATGCCGCGGGAAAGGCGAAAGAAGATCGTGAGAGCCGTTGACTGTTTGATTGCCTTGGGAAGCAATAAGGGAAACCGGATTTCTCATCTTAAACGGGCTATTTCAGATATCGGGAAACTCCCTGGAGTCAGGATTTTGAAAAAATCCCGGGTTTACCAGACCCAACCCTTGGGCCCGAGCCGCCGAGATTTTCTCAATTGCGCGCTTAAAATAAGAACGATAAGAACGGCGATGGGGCTTTTAATGGAGTTTAAGCGCCTTGAGGTTTTGTCGGGGAGACAACCGGGAAAACGCTGGGGCCCAAGGCCCTTGGATATTGATTTGATCACCTACGGAAACGCGAGAATCAAAACTCCTTGGCTGAGGGTTCCCCATCCCGAGGCCGTAAAAAGAGCTTTTGTCTTGGTCCCGTTGTCTGAAATCGCGCCAAGGATAAAATTAGACTCTCGCGCGACTGTCCAAGAAGCCTTGTCGCGGTTGAAGGAGATTGCCGGAACTGTTAAATTATTCTCATGAAGACTCCTTCGTCCCTTATCGAGATGAAAAGAAAAGGCGAAAAAATCGCCGCCTTAACCGCATATGATTATCCCACGGCCCAAATTCTTAGCCTCAGCGGCATTGATGTCGCCTTGGTCGGAGATTCCTTGGGGATGGTCAAGCTGGGTTACGAGAGTACTCTTCCGGTTTCGATGGAGGAGATGATTCACCATGTCAAGGCCGTCAAGCGCGGAATCTCCGGACCGCTCTTGGTCGCGGATATGCCGTATCTGAGTTATGAAATCGAGCTCAAGGAAGCCCTTAAAAATGCCGGGCGCTTGATTAAAGAAGGCGGAGCCCAGGCCGTTAAAATCGAGGGCGGAGAAGCGCTTGTTCCTGTCGTCAAGGAACTTTTGAAAATCCATATCCCGGTGATGGGCCATTTGGGACTCACTCCGCAATCCCTCAATCGCCTGGGCGGATACAAGGTTCAAGGTCGGGATTTAAACGGCGCGAAAAAAATTTTGGAGGACGCGAAACGGCTTGAGAAGGCGGGCATTTTTGCCCTGGTTTTAGAATGCGTGCCGGCTGATTTAGCGAAAAAAATCACGGCGGCTGTTTCGATTCCCACGATTGGAATTGGGGCTGGGCCTTTTTGCGATGGTCAGATCTTAGTCTCCGACGATTTATGGGGTCTCGGGGAGGGGCCCGCGCTTAAATTCGTCAAACGCTACGCGAATTTGCGGGAGATTATGACTGAATCAGCTCGCCGCTATTCCCAAGAAGTCCGGAAAGGCGTTTTCCCCGCTTCCGAGCACTCTTTTTCATCCAAAGGGTAAAATGGGCGTTTCTCTTCCTCCTCATTCGCGCCGGATTTTAATGTTTTATCCGCGCCGCATCGGGGATTGGGTTGTGACCACTCCTTTTTTGCGCGGTCTTAGGCAAAAATTTCCCGAAGCTGAAATTGTCGCTGTCGCTTCGGCTAAAAGCGCGGCGGTGATGCCATTGATTCCCTTTATTGACCGCTTCCTCATTTTAGGCCGGCCCGAGAATGTCGGGCAAAATCTTAAGCTGTTAAAATTTTTATTGACCTCAGACAGATGGGATCTCTATATTGATCTCGATCCCAATCCCGCTTTCTCCAGAGGAGGGTGGATTTTTTCTTGTTTGACCCGCTCGGAAAGTAAGGCCGCGTTTGAGAGAATGGGAAACGAGAATTTTCAGGTTCGAGCTCATCTCCCGAAAGGGGGAGGCCCGATGCTTGAGAGATACGAGCGCTTGTCTCGCGCGATGGATATTCCATATCAACCTCGTCCGGAATTACGCGCATTTCCCGAAGATGAAAAAATGGCCGCGCGCGAAATGGAAAGCCTCAATCTTGGCAGGCCCCGAATCTTGATTCATCCCGGAGATTTAAAGCGAGAAGAAGGCCTTCGCTGGCCGCGCGAAAAGTTCGTCCAGTTGGGAAAACGCCTGGTCGCGGAAAAAATTCCTCTTTTTTTTCTCGCAGGACCCGGAGAAAGAGAAACGGTCGAAAGTTTAACCACGGAGATTGGGTTAAGTTCTTCTTTAGTCATCGGCCCCAGGCCTTTGAAAGAAGCCGCCGCCTTTATTCGCCAGGCGGACTTATTTGTTTCCAGTCTCAATGGTTCTTCTCATGTTGCCGCGGCTTTAGGGGTTCCAACCTTTTCCTTTTACATGGGTTATGATTGGGAAGTTTGGCAAATCCCTGGCGAGAATCATTGGGGCTTAGTTGGAGGAGAAAGAGATTGCCGTAGTATTACGGTCGAAGAAACTTATGAAGCCATTAAGAAAATTATAAAGAGCGCATCCTTAAAATGAATAACCCCACCGTTGCGGTTTTGGTTCGAGTCCACCAAAGAACCGCGGACCTCAAAGTCTGCCTTGAGGCCATTCGTGACTATTGGAAGATTTATGATTACCATATCGTCATTGTCTCAAATGGTGTCAAGAAAGGATTTACTCTTTCGGATGAGATTCGCTCTTTGGTCGATCAAGTGGTGGAGTTGGAAGAACCGCAGGATCATATTTTGGGCTCTTCCCAGCTTCTTCTTGAGGGACTTCCATTGATCCCGGAGAAATGTCAATACACGGTTTTATTGGAAGCCGACACGTGGGTTTTTTCAGATCAAATTATCGATAAATATATTCGTCTAATGCGGGATAAAAAAGCGTTATGGGCGAGCGCGGAGTGGATTAAAAAAGTCCACTCGGTCGCCTTAGATTTTGTGATTGCGGAAACGCGGTTTCTAAAAAATAATCCCGGTCTATTTAAATTCAATAAGACGCCTGAGTGCTTCGTTTGCAACTATCTACGTTCCCATCAGGGCCGTTATTTACTCATCTCCGAATGCATGCCCGTTCATTTTCCGAAATTTATGCGCCTGTTTTATAAATCCGTTACAGGAAGAAGGCACAGCTTTAACCGAGCGCGAATGGTGACTCATCACTTAGAGAATTTAAAAGGAGGGATGGATGAGAAAAAAAAGTTGGCTAATATCGCCGCTGGGTTTAAAGCGTTCGATGTGGAACAGACCCCGCGGGAAATTCGCGCCGGAAGATGCAGACTGAAGTGGTTGGAACTTGCGATGAGGATTATGCCGCAATCGCGTTGGGTTAAGCCCAAAAAAACTCAAAATACTGACTGATTTAGTTATAATGGGGTTGTAGAGTTCCTTTAAGAGATACTTGAGTGAGGTGTTCTTATGAGTAAGACCGCAGTGGTTCAAAATGGCGTGGCTGAGTTTAAGCCGGTAGCCAAGCAGTTGCGGGTGGATATTATTCGGATGATTGAGGCCGCAGGGTCCGGACACCCAGGCGGATCTCTATCGGTGATCGATCTTCTGACGGTTCTGTATCTAAAATTTTTGCGCCATGATCCCAAGCGTCCGGATTGGCCGGAGAGAGACCGCGTGATTCTCTCCAAGGGACATGCCTGTCCCGCCCTTTATGCGGTGATGGCCTATAGCGGATACTTCCCTAAGGAAGAACTAATGACGCTGAGAAAACTGGGAAGTCCTCTTCAGGGTCATCCCGACAGGTTAAGGCTTCCCGGCATCGAGTTCTCCAGCGGTTCCTTGGGCCAAGGCCTCTCGGTGGGAATCGGAATGGCGATGGCCGCGAAATTAGACAAGAAGGATTTTAAGACCTATGTCATCTTGGGAGACGGCGAGATTCAAGAAGGCCAATGCTGGGAGGCCTTGATGGCGGCTCCGAAATTTAAGCTCGACAATCTGACAATGATTCTTGATCACAATAATGGTCAAATCGACGGGCATGTAGACGAGGTGATGCCTATCGATCCGATGGAGGACAAGCTCAAATCTTTCGGCTGGGAAGTTTCTTCCATCGACGGCCATGATTTCGCTCAGATTGAGAAGGCTTTCTCTCAAGCGCAAAAGACCGGTGGAACGCCGCACGCCATTATCGCTAAAACAGTCAAAGGCAAGGGCGTTAGCTTCATGGAAAACGCCATTGCTTGGCACGGAAAAGCTCCTAATAAAGAGGAAGCGGACCGCGCCGTGGAGGAAATACTCAATGCCTAAAGCAACTCGTGAATCTTTCGGTGAAGCGCTGTCGGAGTTAGCTCCGGCCAATCCTCGGTTGGTGGTTTTGGACGCAGATTTGTCTAAATCCACCATGACCCAGGATTTTAAGAAGAAATTTCCGGAACGCCATTTTGATTTCGGAATCGCGGAACAGAATATGATCGGCGCGGCGGCGGGACTGGCTTTGTGCGGAAAAGTTCCCTTTGCTGCGAGTTTCGCCTGTTTTTTGGTTGGGAGGCTTGAGACGATTCGCATTGCCGTCGCTTACAATAAGACCAACGTCAAATTGGTTGGAACTCACGTGGGGCTTGGGATTGGAGATGACGGGGCTTCTCAAATGGGTCTGGAAGATATCGCGGCCATGCGGGCTCTCCCCAATATGGCGATTTTGCAGCCGGCCGACACGATTGAAACCAAACAGGCGGTCGCTTGGGCTTTGGCGCATGACGGCCCGGTTTATTTGAGGTTAACCCGCCAGAAACTTGAGGACGTTCACGACGCGAGTTATCGTTTTGCCTTCGGCGTTCCCGACACAGTTTGGGAGCCGGAATCAAAGCCGCGGCATTACCAAGCGACGGTGTTTGCTTCCGGAGGGACGGTGGGGCCGGCGGTTCTGGCGGCCAAAGGCCTCTTGGAGAAAGGTTTTAAAGTCCGGGTGGTTAATGTCGCGACTTTGTCTCCCTTTGGCCCCGATGCGATCGAGAAGTTTGCGTTGGACAGCTCTCGCTTCGTGACTGTCGAAGATCATAACATCAATGGCGGATTGGGGAGCGCTGTTTGTGAGGCCATGTCTCAACTCAAAACCCCGGTCCAGGTCGTGAGGTTGGGAGTTCATTCTTTCGGGGAATCGGGAACTGGGGAAGAGCTCTATCACAAACACGGCCTTTCCGCTCCGCATATTATCGAGGCTTGTCTTAAAAATCTCGATTGACGCTTTGGGCGATAAATTCTTTTGAGATACTGGTTCTTTGACGGGAAGGGCCCGACGGGGCCGTTTGAAGAAGAAGAACTGAAAAGTCTGCCGGGCTTTAACGCCAAGAGTCTCATTTGTCCTGAAAACGCGCAGAGTTCCAATCAATGGAAACCGGCTCAATATTATCTGATTAAGCCGCCGCCGCAAAAAACGCGTCCGGAAGCCCAGCTGCCCGAAAAAACCCGGATGGGCCGTTTAGCCGATATAGAAGAAGTCGAGGCGGCGAAAAAAGACAAAGAAAACGAGTCTCAGAAATCTCAGGCGCAAAACCCGCCATCTCGGAAAACGGGGCTTAAGATACTCTTTCTGTCTATTTTGCTTTCCTGCGCCATTTATTTTTCTCCGAAACTCATCTCTTTTTTCCGCTCCCAGGTTCAGTCGCTCAAGCTGCCTTCCTTAGCTTCTTCAGATACTCAAGATCCGGGCTCTCAGGCCATTGAAATAGTCAAGGCTTTTCCCATAACGCCTCCGGGCAGAAATTATCCGATTCAAATCACGGATATCCTTTTGCCTTCAAAATGGGGAACTCCTAAAACCTTGGGCGTGTTACTGGAGGGAAAAGCATTAGGCGCTCTTTCCTTTGATACGCTCATGTTTTTAAAAGTGGGGGGCTTAAGCCCCATTTCCGGAGAAAAATCAATCGCTCAAAATCCTCAAGAGTGGAAAAACTGGGGCGGGGCCTTTCTTGAAAAAAACCTAGCTTTTCAGTGGAGCTCTTTTTCTCTTCCCAATTCCCATATTCGCGTGGAAGCCTCTTCTCCGGCGCCATGGTCCTTGGCCGGCAGAAAAGATGTTTTTGATTGCGACGTTCAGAATAAGACGCTCAAGCCCCTTAATTTCAATGCCTGGTTTGATTTGGATCCCGCTGCGGCCAGGGCTTGGGCGGCTCGAAACAGGCTTTTTTGGCAGACTTTCGATGAGCCTCTGACAGAGGCCCCGGCGTATTCTTTAGCCGACATCGCTGAGAAATCGAAGGTTAATCAGCGCAAGCGAAAAAAAGCCAAGGCGGCCATGCCTCCTCAATTACCGCGGCAACGCCAAGAAAAGCCAAAGCCTGTCTCTACTCCGGTATCCGCAAGGCCCTCTTTTCCGGCGCGCCCTGTTTTACCAGCAAGCTCAATTCCCAAACCCGCAAAAGCGGTTCTGCCCAAAACACCCGAAAATTCCGGAAGCCCGCATAAGAACGCCGCGAATATGAGCTTAGACGAGCTCAATCGTTATCTCAATCGCAGTCAGGGTCAAACTCCGAGCGCTAATTCCCCTCAGAATCCACAATAAAGGCCCAGAAAACTCCTAGGACTTTGGGCCCAGGCATGAAAGGCGTTTTTGGTTTATCCTTTAAGTATGAGGGAAATGATAGCGGCGCTTCTTCTCGCCTTAGGGATTTCGACAGCCCATGCGCAGTTGGGATCCGTGATCTCTTCATCTTCCTTGCCCGCCAATAAACGCCCCAATTCCGCGATGGGCAGAGTCATTCAAAAGAGAAACTCCATTGAACGAGACAATCTTTCAGGGCTTAAGCGCTGCCGGAAAGATGCTGACTTAAATCATTTTGATTGTTTAAAAAGGGAAATATCGAAACTAGAGAAAAAAACGGAAGTGTCTATGCCAAAGATCTCTTCCTTGCCGCGACCTCAAGCGAGTTTTTCTTTAAACGCGCGGTTTTTAGCCACGCAATTATCTCCCACTTCTCTTCCCAAGAAAACCCCAAGCGCATTTAAAAAATCAAAATCTTCCATTCCGGAGCCCTTGATCCAAAAAATGCTTTCTGATGAAAATTTAACTGCAACTGCGCGCGCAAACCCGTTAAGGCAGATGGGAAAGCAGTTTTTGTCCGCTTTTAGGCAAGCGAAATCTCGCGTTTTAAAAATTCCAAGTTCTATCGGGCGCTTGGTCGGTTACTACGCAAAAAAATACTCCGTTGACCCTAATTTGGCCTTGGCCATGGTCAAACAAGAAAGCGGAGGCAACCGCTACGCGGTTTCCAAAGTAGGGGCGATGGGGCTTGGACAATTGATGCCTCAAACCGCTCGGCGTTTTGGAGTCACGAATCCCTTTGACCCCAGGCAAAATATTGAGGGTATGGTCCGATATCTTAAATTTTTGCAGCGGAAGTTTCATAACGACGAGGTTTTAATGGTCGCGGCTTATAATAGCGGCGAAGGCAGAAAGGCTTTTCGCTATGGTCTTATTCCGCGCTTTCATGAAACCGTCGATTACGTCAAAAAAGTTTTCGGAAACTATTTTCGCTTAACCGGCGAGAAAGTCAACTATAAAAACCGGATAGCGCCGCGGCATCTTGAGGCTTAAACCTTAATCAAATGCGTTTTCGATATGTTCTAGCTTGTCTCCATCGAAAGTAATGACGTCAAAGCGGGCGGGACAGTCCAAGCGTCTTTTTTGGAGATAGAGAAGGGCTGTGCGCTTAATTTTTTCTTTTTTAGACGAATTAATGGTTTCTGCCGCAAATCCAAATGCCGAATAGGAGCGGGCTCTGACTTCTACAAATACGAGTAAGCCGTTTCTTTGGGCGATGATGTCGATTTCGCCGCCTTTCCATCGGAAGTTCCTTTGAAGAATTCGGTATCCCTGTTGGGTCAGATATCGAGCGGCCGCTTCTTCTGATTGCGCGCCTTTTTCTCTGCGGTCCATGCGCGGTTAATGAGTCTTAAGGGCGTTAATGACCGGGGCATAGCTTTTTCGATGAGCGGAAGAGACCCCCAGGAAATCAAGAGCCTTTAGATGATCTTTCGTTCCATATCCTTTATGCTTTGAAAATCCGTATCCGGGGAAACGGCGGTCGATTGTTTCCATCCAGCGGTCGCGATACACTTTTGCGATGATGGAGGCGTCCTAGAAATAG
>JAKAQV010000071.1 GCA_021819565.1 bacterium
CAATCGCGAAAACTGTCCAACCAAGCCGTCATCAGCTGTCCGGACGCCGCGTGGTCCTTGGCATTGATGAAGTTTACGCTCGATGAATCGGCCCGCTCTTTTCCCGTTCATCTGCGCGACATGGAACGCCGCGGAATGTTTAACCCGGAAAAATTCCAGGAAGACCGACACCGGAGGGAAATCGAATCTTTGTTTGAAAAAGCCGCGTCTGGAGACAAAGATATTTTGCCGGTCCTAGGAACGAAATTAAAAGATTATGGGCTTTTCCCGGAATACGAAGACCGCTACCTCAGCTTCTTTTAAAGCCGCGCTTTTCTCCCTTGTGGGATTATCCCTATTTCCTATCAATGCGCGCGCTCAAATAAGCCCGCAAGTCATTCAAACGATTCAGGAAGAAAAAAGGCGCCTTGAATCAAATCCACAGCTCATCAAGGCCCTAGCCAAAAGAATCTCCGACTCATCCATTGGAAATAAAATTTCTCTCTCAAAAAATAGTCTTGAGAGAACCAAAGAAATAGAGGCTTGGCTGCTCAAAAATCCCGAAGCGGGGGCCATTATCGCCTTGGGCATGGCCGAAGACGACGCTAACGGAAACCATGCCTTTGAAAACAGGATGAGTCAACAACTCAGCCAATTTGAGCCCAATCCCGGAGCGGTCCACAATGCTTATTACCGGCTTAAACGAGCCAGCCGAACCGAACGATCGATGCTTTCCGATAAAACCATGACTAATGAAGAGAGAGTAGAAATACTCAACAATCTCTTTGAGGGCCGCGGAAGCGGCTCAAAGGCCATCATTCGCCGGATGCAAAAAAGTTCTTCCAGCCAATCTCCAGCCACGACTTTGACGGGAAACTTCTATAACCGATTGAGCGCGTCCAACCTCTCCGGTTATTCGCCTAATGTCGCGGCGCTGCAAAGTCAAATGGCCAGGGAAAACGTTCCCGGCGCTCCGCCCTTGGTGGTCACAGGATACCTTGATGGCAAAACCCTCTCTTATCCCGCCTACGCAATGAAATTCGATCTGTCCAATCTCAAATCGCGCCTCACCCAGGAAGAATCTTTGGCCTTGGCTAAAGAGCTCGGAATTTCCATTTCCGAACAACAAGCGAAAGACCCCGCCACGCTTTCATCGTTATTAGAAAAAGCTCAAAGAAAAGGGGTTTTGCTTCCAAAAGATTTCCAGATTCAAATGGAAACGCTTTCTCGCGCTCAAAAGGCTATCGAAGCCTTTGAAAAATTCGCGCAACAAGCTCAAAATCCTAAAAAAATTACGTTAGGGTTTATCGCTCAATTAGGCAATCTCCAAAGAGAGGCTTCCCGATGGATCAACGCGGCTTTTCTGGAAGAAGAAATCAGCCGCGTGCTTAAAGAAGAGAAAAGTCTTTCTCCCCAACTTAAAGAAGCGATCGCCGCTTGCCCTGTCTCCGCTCAGGAAAAAGGAGAATATCTCCAGCGCGGGCAAAATTTTTTCGAGAAACTCAACGCCCTCAATTCAAGCGATTTCAAAGCCTTGACCGATCTTGTCAATCACTGGCCCCAAAAATCCAAGGAAGCCGATCATCTCATGCAAAAAAGCTCTCAAATGAGACCGCATCTTTTTACGGATGTTGAAGATTTTGTCGCCGTCCCTTATCGCCTCGCTTCCCTTTCTCAACCGGAACCGCGCTGGAAAAGCTGGGTCAACAAAATCGCCCGCAACTTCTTTTCATGGACCAGCTACGGCGAACAACTGAAAGCTTTGGATTCGCAAAGGAAAACCCTCAAAAATATTTTCTTAAGCATCGCTATCGGAGACCAAACCGCCGCACGCCGAATGCTCAACCCTTAGGGCATTTCCTCTTATTTGCAAGTCCCGGTCGCGACGCAAGCTTGCGGAGTCAAATTAGTGCTTCCAACCGTTTGCGGCGAAGACCCCATTGAGCCCGCATTGGCGTTTGAATTAGGCTGGACATAGGTAGGATTGACTTTCTGCGCGTTTGCCGGGACATTAGGAATAACCACCGAAGATGGTTTCGGAGAGCTGGAAGAACGCGCCGGCGCGGAGCGCGCCGGAGGAGTATAAGCGGGAGCCGGAGAATAATACGTTCCCGTAGGCGAGCGGTCGCCTCCGTAGCCGCCGCTTCCCCCGTTCATGGCCGAAGGCAACCCGACTGGGATAACGGGATGATAACCAGGAACAAAGGTTTTGGGAGACGAGGCGGGAGATATTTGAGGAAAAGACGGAACGACGGGCTTTGAATTTGAAGGCGAAGCCCCTTTCTGAGCTTGATTATTATTGGAAGCCCCTGCGGCGGCGGGATTACTCAAAGTCGGCATCATCCCTTGCGCGCCTCCAGAAGCGCTCGCGCTGGGATTTCCAAAAGGAGTTCCCTGAAGTTGCGGGAACGAAGACGGCTGCCCATTATTGGAATTGTTATTGTTTGAAGCCGGAACAAAGGTCTGGGAATATCCCGACGAAGAAAAAAGCGCGATAGTCCCCAAAATCAGCCAAATCTTCCTAGCGTTTTCCATTTCTGAACCCTCCCTATAAGTATAAACGCCTCAGCCGCTTTTTGCAAGCCCTTTCCCATTATTGTAAGATAAAGAAAAAGGAGTCTCTCATGGCTATCGAAGAAACACTCGTTTTAATTAAACCGGATGGCAACAAACGCCGTCTGACCGGGCTAGTCATCGACCGCTTAGACGCCTCCGGTCTTGAGCTGGTGGCCGCTAAAATGGTCTCTGTCTCTGAATCCTTGGCCAAGGAACATTACGCCCTTCTCAGCGATAAGCCCTTTTTCCCCAATTTAATCCGCTATATCCGCGGAGAATTTCACGGATTTAAAGATCATCGCATTTTAGCCTTGGTCTACAGAGGAGAAAACGCGATTAAGAAAACCCGCGAAGTGACTGGCGCAACCAACCCCGAACAAGCCGCGCCCGGCACCATTCGAGGCTCTTTTGGCCGCATCACCACCGACGGTCAATTTGAAAATGTGATTCACGCCTCCGGAGACGCCGCCGACGCCGCAAGGGAAGTGGCGCTTTGGTTTAAGCCCGAGGAGATTTTACCGAGAGGATGAAGATGAAGGTCCTTTTGCTTTTGTTCGGCTTGTTGACAGGGCTTCTTTTTAGCCAGGTCGTCCAACCCGTTTCCGCCCAGTCTCCCATTGTTCCCGGCCTCGACGCTTCGTTTAAAACCTCGGACGGCTGGACTTTGGACGCTAAATATATGCCCGCCCAAAAAGATGAGAGAACCGTTCTGCTTATCCACGGACGGGGTCAAAGCAAAGAACATTGGATTTTACTTGCCGGCTATTTAAAAAACGCGGGACTGGGATATTTAGCGGTGGATTTAAGAGGCCATGGCGACAGTCTTTCGGGCCCGCAAGGAAACGAGTCTTGGCGCAAGTTTAGAGACACAAGAAGGGAAAATGATTTTGAGAATATGCGCTTTGACATCGACGCCGCGACCCAATATCTAAAGACTCAAGGAGTCGCTATTAGTTCTATCGCCATCGTCGGCGATGAAGTCGGGGGCAGTCTCGCCCTCAAATACGCGGCTATTCACCCAGAAATTCCAATGGTGGTTTTGATCTCTCCGGGCCTTAATTACGAAGAAGTTTTAACCGTCAATGCCATGAGGGCCTATAAAAACCGGCCGGCGCTTCTAATCTACGCGGAAAGCGACCGCAAATCTTCTCACGAGGCTCCGCTTTTATACCAATTCGCGCGCTTATCGGCGGGCGACCAAAATGCGAGTTTGATCTCAATTCCAAATCTCAATGGCCGCAAAATCGCCTTCTACCGCCCCCTCGCGCAACAAATAGCCGATTGGATCAAAAATCCCGTCAAGATAGCGCCGCCGCCGGCGGTTTCCACTTCTACCGTGACATCGACCATGATCTCAACCCAGGCTTCGAGCGTGGCCTTGTCCACCGGACCGACAAACACAAACCCTTGAGCTCTTTAGGCGCTCGATTTAAAATCTATTCCCGCCTCCCGACGGAAAAAGCGCCGCCTTATTCCAATATAGACCGAATGAAGCCTTTGGAAATCGCGTCTTTAATGAATAGAGAAGATGAAAAAGTGGTCTATGCGGTGCGAAAAAAGCTTCGCCAAATTTCCAAAGCCGCGGAAATTCTTCGGCAATGCCTGGCGAAAAAAGGGAGAATCTTTTTATTCGGCGCGGGAACCAGCGGAAGGCTTGGGGTTTTAGAAGCGGCGGAATGTCCCCCCACTTTCGGAACGCCTCGGAGTTTAATCCAGGCCGTCATCGCGGGCGGGAAAAGCGCGGTCTTTGCCTCTCATGAGGGAGCCGAAGATCTTCCCATCAAACCCGCTCTCCAAAAGCTTCTAACTCCACGAGACGCCGTAATCGGAATTGCCGCCAGCGGACTGACGCCTTTTACCCGCTCGGCTCTTAAATTCGCGGGAAAACGCGGATGTCGGACTATTTTTTTAACCTGCAATCCCCAAGAGGGCCGCGAATCCGTGGCCGAAGCCGTCATCGCGCTAGACGTGGGTCCGGAAATCATTGCGGGGTCCACCCGCCTTAAAGCCGGAACCGCGACCAAAATCGCTCTTAACATGCTGACCACCATCGCGATGGTGGGACTTGGAAAAACATATGGCCCGTGGATGGTGGATTTAAAGCCAATCTCCCGCAAGCTTAAACTAAGAGCCGTTCGAATCGTCTCGGAAATCACGCAAGCGCCTCCCGAGACCGCCGAGGAATTTTTAAACAAGGCTCGCGGAAACGCGAAACTGGCGATTTTAATGTTCAAAAAAAATCTCAGTCTCTCCCAGGCACGGCGAAAGCTCAATGCCTCAGACGGGTTTTTGCGCCGCGCGCTTAAAAATTAATTAGAAGGCGGCGGGGGCGCAACGACAGGAGAAGAAACAGAATTTCCCTTTTTCCCCGAGAAATTCACTCGTGGCGCAAGGGGCACCGCGTGCTCTAAGGGCGGGTTTGAATTGTTTTGAAGCTTTGAAGTCATTTGAGCCGCGACAATTTTGCCAATTTCCCGTCCCATCGCTTCGCCTTCCCATCTCGGAATAGTGGGCAAGATAAACTTCTCAAAATAAATCCAACCCGCAACGGCGAGAACCAATAGAGGCAGAATATATTTTTTCAAAGTCTCATTCCATGTAGTCTTTGAGGAGTTTACTCCGGGATGGATGTCGAAGCTTTCGGATCGCCTTGGCCTCGATCTGGCGGACCCGCTCCCGAGTGACGCGGAAAAGCCGTCCCACTTCTTCCAGAGTCCTAGGGTACCCGGTGTCAATTCCGAAGCGCAATTTGACGATTTTAGCTTCCCGGTCGCTCAAGGTCGCCAAGACCTGCTCGATTTCTTTTTTCCTGAGAAAAGAAGCCGCCGAGTAAGACGCGGGGTGGCTGCTTTTATCCTCTAAAAATTCTTCGAGATAAGAATCGTCCTCTTCTCCGACCGGAGTAGACAGTGAAACCGGCTCTTGCATAATCTTAAGGACATTTTTAACCTTATCCATCGACAGATGCATGGATTTTGAATACTCTTCGACGGTGGGTTCCCGTCCATATTCCTGGCGATATTTCCTGGACACCTTGGTGAGCTTGGAAATTAACTCTTTCATATGAACCGGAATGCGGATGGTCCGCGCCTGATCGGCAATTGCGCGGTTAATGGATTGTCGAATCCACCAGGTCGCGTAAGTGGAAAATTTAAACCCGCGCTTATATTCAAATTTCTCGACCGCCTTCATCAGTCCCAAACCGCCTTCCTGGAACAAATCCGAAAGTTCAAGATTTGAGTTGACATGCTTTTTGGCGATGGAGACAACCAGCCTCAAGTTCGCCTTGATGAGCTTGAGTTTGTCGGTTAGAATCGTCTCTTCCAAGCGCACAATTTTATCGTCTAATTCTAAAAACCTCTCCACCGGAATCGGAAGGGTATTTTGAATGCGCTGAAGCCTTTCAACCACCGCCCCCATATTTTCAAGAGCGGCTTCGACCGCCGACGGAGCATAGCCGGTTTTGGCCTTAAACGCCGCTTCCGTCATCTTGCCGTTTTTAATCTGCTGGAAGTAATGCGTCAGTTCCTCATAACTAGCGCCGTATCTTTTTTTATAGCGCTCAATTTCATCATGGCACTCGCGAATCTTAGAGGCGAGATTTTTAACCTTGTTGGTCAAGCGCTTGATTTTATCCTGGTTCAGATCGAGGCTCAGGATTTTTTCAATGACCGCCTTATTTCTTTTCTCAATCGCCTTATTAATTTCGATGCGGTCTTTTTCCTTTAAATTCGGATTGTTGAGGCGAGAGCGCAAACCCGCCATCACTTTTTCCGATTCCGCGATAAAACGGGAAACGGTTTTCATTTTCTTTTTCATTCCGGCCAATTCCGAATCGGTCTTGCGTCCTCTCGGCATCAGTTCCTTGGGGGTCATCTCTTCTTGTTCGATTAAAGTTTCCCAACTGCGAATTTCGCGCATCGCCACCGGCGACTCCAAAACCAAAAGTCGCAGTTCCCGTTCTCTTTCCCGGACGTTTCTAGCCAAGGTCACTTCTTCTTCCCGGCTGAGAAGCGGCACTCTTCCCATTTCCGAGAGATACATTCGAATCGAGTTCGACACGTCCGAAGAAGAGTTCCACTCTTCGCTAAAACGCTCTCGCTCGGGAGTCGAATCAGGCAGGGATTTTTTCTTGTCGACGACCTCTATCCCCAAATCCTCCAAGGTCGACATCAAATCGTCGACTTCTTCCGAACTGATATTGGCGGGCCCCAAGGTCCTGTTGATTTCATCGAGCGTCAAATACCCGTGGTTTTTTCCCATCTCGATTAGATTTTTTACCGCCTGACTCGCATGAATGGCCATAATTACCTGCTCCCTTTTAGTTCACAAAGTACTTTCTGATATTCTAGTCTTAGATCCGGATGCAACTCGCCCTCTTGTTGGGAATGAATGCGCCCCTCAAGCTCCTGAAGCCTCTCTTCAAGGCGCCGGCGGGTAAAAATGCGGTTAAGTTCTTGCTGCGGGTCTTCCCCTTCCATGCTTTCCGCAATCATCAATAGTTCGGAAGCTAAAGGCTTTGCCGGCCCCGCGCTTTCCAGCAACCGCGCGGGCCAGCCCGGCAAATGCGGTTCCACCGCCAAAAGAGCCTGCCAGGTAGCCTGGGCATCCGGAGAACGAAAATGGGTCTCATCGGCAATCGAAGCCAAGGACGGGTTTTTCATCATTAAACAAAGAACCTGCCGCTCAAAAGGGCTTGCCTCGACTTTGACCGGAGAGGTCTTCAACTCATCTCTTCCCCCATTGGGGTCATATGGCCGGCGAAAGCGAAATTTTTTATCCGCCTCTTTTTTAAATTCCATCCGCAAGGAATCTTCCGAAATTTGAAGCCTCTGGGACAAGGACCTCAGCCAGTCGGAGCGCAAAACCTCATCCGATGTTTTTGAAATCAAGGCGAAAACTTCATGGGCGACTTCGGATTTTTTGGATGAAGTCAGAGGCCCCTTTTGTCCGGACAAAAGGATTTCGGTTTTAAAAGCCGCCGGGTCCAGGGCTTTGTCCAAAAGGGCCTTAAAAGCCGCGGCGCCTTTTTCAATGAGGATTTCATCGGGGTCCTTGTCTTCCGGCAAGACGGCGATGCGAACGTCAATATCCTCGGGAAGTAAAATCTCGGCTGAGCGCAAGGCCGCCGTTCGCCCCGCCGAGTCGGGATCAAAAGCGATGACCGTTTTGGCTCCGTAGCGCTTGATGGTTTTGGCGTGTTCGGAGGTGATCGCCGTTCCCAAGGGAGCGACGGCGGATTCGATTCCATATTGATGCGCCATCAAGACGTCCAGGTAGCCTTCCATTAAAATTATTTCCCGATTTGAGCGAATAGAAGACAGGCCCTCAAAAACGCCATAGAGAATGCGACTCTTGGAAAACAGAAGAGATTCCGCGGAGTTAAGATATTTGGGCTGGATTTCGGAATTCAAAACTCGTCCGCCAAAGCCGACGACTCCCCCCTTGGAATCCCGAATGGGAAAAAGAATCCGGCCGAAGAAAGAAGGCCTTAAGCGGCCATTGATTTTGACCGCGACCCCTGCGGAAAGAAGACGCGGCTCGGAAAACCCTTTTTTTCTTGCCGCCTCTAAAAAAATGTTGGAGTCAGGGACAAAGCCTAATTGAAAACGCTCCAGGGACTCCTTGGAAACCTTGCGATTGGCCAGATACTTTCTGGCGGGCTCGGCGGCAGGCGAGCGGAGAAGCTCGCCGTGATAAAAAGAGGAAGCGAAATCAAGGATGGCCTTAAGCCCCATTTTTTCTTCGTAGTTTCGATCTTTCTTTTCCGATTGCACCAAGGGCACGCCGGTCTTAGCGGCCAATTTCTCCAGCGCCTCCGGAAAAGTTAAATTCTCGACTTTCATTAAAAAAGAAAACGCATCCCCCCCTTCTCCGCAGCCAAAGCAGTGAAATGTCTGCCTTTCGGGGCTGACGATAAAAGAGGGGGTTTTTTCGTTGTGAAAAGGGCATAACCCCTTCAGATTCTTTCCGGAACGCTGAAGGTTTGGGACATAATCCGAGACAACGTCGGCAATATCCAACTTTAAACGAATTGCCTCAACTATATCGCCAGAAACACCCACTTTTCCCCCTGACTTAAACAGTCTTTCGCCGTCTAGAACGCATCATCTTCCGTCTCGACTCCGCCGCCTTCATTTTCCGCTTTAAAGAAGGAGGGAGGTAGAATTCTCTGCGCTTAATCTCGCGAAGAACTCCGTTTTTTTCGCACTCGCGCTTAAAGCGCCGCAACGCATCGTCAACGCCTTCGCCTTCGCGTAATTTAACAAAAACCATGAATATTCACCTCCCTTTTCCCAAAATCAACCCGGCGGCCATTGCATGGCCCTGCCGCCCATCAGATGATAATGCAAATGGTCCACGGTTTGCCCCGCCCCGACCCCGTTATTGGTCACGAGGCGAAACGAATCCAGGCCCAAGGACTCGGCGACACGCGCCGCCACTCTTTGCAAATGCCCCAGCAAAGCTCGGTCTCCATCGGTCGAAGCCGAAAGGCGCGCGATATGTTTTTTAGGAACGACTAAAACATGCGTCGGAGCCTTGGGATTAATATCTTTAAATACCAGGGCTTCTCCATCTTCAAAAATAAACTGCGAAGGAATTTCTTTCGCGGCTATCTTACAGAATAGGCAGGAACC
Source organism: bacterium (assembly GCA_021819565.1). Classification (GTDB taxonomy): domain Bacteria; phylum Elusimicrobiota; class Elusimicrobia; order UBA1565; family UBA9628; genus JAKAQV01. Next base: position 9,174 of record JAKAQV010000071.1, read on the forward strand.
CATTGATTATCTTTATTATTATAGCCTTTCCAAGTCTCTTGCCGCAAGGCTATCGACAACAACCCATTGGATTGAAATTTTTAACTTCCGGCATTTCCCAACGATTTTCGCGCGCGCAAGCCCTTTCCATTGGCCCGGTACATAATAACATGAACTTTTTCGAGCGTCACAAGACCGTCTTGAACCATCGCGTCCAGATGCGGGAGAATTTTTTTTATCCTTTCTTCGCTGTCCACGATTTCGATGATGATGGGAAGATCCTCGGAGAGATCCAGGAACTTGGCCATATGGATATGGGCATTGCAGCCAAAGCCGAGAAACCCCTTTAAAACGGTCGC
>JAKAQV010000072.1 GCA_021819565.1 bacterium
GGTCGGCCCGTCTTCTCCGACCAGTCCCGCGCGGTCAAGACAGAAAACCACCGGCAGATTTTGAAGGCAGATATCATGCTCGATTTGATCAAAACCTCTCTGGAGAAAAGTCGAATAAATCGCGACCACGGGCTTTTGTCCCGAGGCAGCCAAGCCGCCGGCAAAAGTCACCGCATGCTCTTCGGCCAAGCCGACATCGAAATAACGTTTGGGAAACTTATCTCTGAAAGCGTCCATTCCGGTCCCTTCCGGCATTGCCGCGGTGATTCCGACGATTTTAGGATCGGCCTCGGCTTCTTTAATAAGGGCTTTGGAAAACACCGCGGTATAAGACGGCGGGGTTTTGGCGGTTGATTTGATCATGGTCCCAGTCTTGGGGTCGAATTTTCCCGGGCCGTGCCAGGTAATAGCGTCCGCTTCCGCCGGAGCGTAACCTTTCCCTTTTTGAGTGATGCAGTGAATCAAAACCGGGCCTTTAAGCTCCTTAACATGGCGGAAAACCTCGACTAAGGACTTCACATCATGACCATCGATGGGTCCGAAATAGGAAAACCCCATCTCTTCAAAAAGCATGCCCGGAAACAAAAGGACCCGCGCGCGCTTAGCGATGCGCATAATGCTTGCGCCCCAGAACTTAAAGCGCGCCAGAAATTTTTCCACTTGTTTATGCGCGCCTTGAACCGCGCCCAAGGTTAAAAGCCGGGTGAGAAACACCCCCAGGGCTCCCACGCGATGAGAAATAAACATCTGATTATCGTTGAGGACGACGATCAGATCGCTCTGCAGTTGTCCCGCGTTTTGAAGGCCCTCGTAGGATTCCCCACCGGTCATGCATCCATCGGAGACAATGGCGACGACCTTGTTTTTCTCGCCCTGGATGTCGCGCGCCGCGGCCATTCCCAAAGCGGCTGAAATCGCGGTCGAGGCGTGTCCCGCGCCGAAAGAATCATAAGGAGATTCCGTGCGCTTTAAAAATCCGGAGATTTCGCCGAAGTGGCGAATTTTTTTTAAGGAATCCCGCCGTCCGGTCAAAACCTTGTGGCCGTAGGTTTGATGCCCGGTATCCCAGACCAGCTTGTCTTTCGGCGTGTTAAAGACATAGTGCAAGGCCACCGCGATATCGGCCGCGCCTAGGCTTGAGCCGAAATGTCCGCCGATTTGAGACACGGTGTGGATTAAGTATTGGCGCAATTCCGAGGAAACCTGGGGCAATTTTTCGACGGGAATTTTTCTCAGCTCCACTGGATCGCTAATTGAGGTTAAAAGCGGCCACTCTGATTTTTCCGGCTCCGTCGAAGCCATTTTCCCGTTTTCTAAAGACGCGCGCGAATTTTCTTCTGACATTATTTATCCCTCTCGATAGTATAATCTGCAATCCGTTTAAGCCACTGATTTCTTTGTGATGAAAAAACATCCAAGGCGGCTTTAGCCTTTGAAGCTTCCCGCCGGGCCATCGCCCGGGCCTTGTCAACTCCGTAAAGAGAAACATAGGTCAATTTGTTGTTGGCGGCATCAGAACCCATTTTACCCATCTTCTTCTTGTCTCCAACCGCGTCCAAAACATCATCGGTGATCTGAAAGGCAAGACCCAAGGAGCGGCCATACCTCGACAGAGATTTAATCTCGGCTTCCGTCGCTCGCGCTAAAATCGCCCCCGCTTCCAAACTGGCCACAATCAGAGCCGCCGTCTTGTGAAGATGAATATATTCTAAATGGCGGGCAGGATTAAACCCGTGATTTTTATTTTTCCAGTTTTCCGCTTCCAAATCGGCGGCTTGCCCGCCCACCATTCCGGCGGCTCCGGCGCCGCGGGCAATGGCCTGAATCAAGGTCGCCGCGCGCTTTCCGTCCAGGTTTAAATCCGCGCTATTTTCGGCCGCGACTTCAAAAGCATAGGTTAAAAGCCCGTCTCCGGCCAAGATCGCCAGCGCCTCTCCAAAAACCTTATGGTTGGTCGGGCGTCCGCGCCTTAAATCATCATCGTCCATGGCCGGCAAATCGTCGTGAATTAAGGAATAGGTATGAATCATTTCGAGAGCCGACGCGGTTTTAAGGGCATCCTCCGCTTTTCCGCCGCAACATTCATGCGCCGCCAAAACCAAAATCGGGCGCAAGCGCTTGCCTCCGGCAAAGATTGAATAACCCATCGCTTTATTAACCGAGACCGGCTCATCTTTATGCCGGACAAAAAGCTTCTTTAAGGCGGAGTCCACCTTCTTTGAGTAAACGGAAAGATAATCCTCTAAAGAAGTCGTCCTATCTTCGACCGGCGCCTTTCTCATTTCAAATCTCCCGAATCGTCCAAAAGTCCCCGCAAAAAAGCAATCAAAATTTTCGACGCCCGCCTCTGTTTAAAATAAAGCTTTCCAAAGTTCGCCCAAGACCCAGGTTGTGAGATAAAATACCAAATGAAAGAGAGCATTTTTTCGCTTTGAGGAGCTTGGGCAGGCAAAGAATCCGCCAAGGAATCTAAAACCACGCGGATTGAGACAAACTCGCAATCAGGATTTTTTTCCTTGGCCCAGGACTTCAAAGGAGATGATTCCATATCCACCGCCAAGGCCCCGGTTTTTTCCGCGAAAGATTTTTTTAGTTTTGGAGAATAAAGCGCCTCTTCGGAATGAGCAATCGTAGAAAAGTGAACCTTCAAGCCTAAAGAATTCTTTATTGTTTCGGCTTTTGCGGACAAAGCCTCGGGCAAACCATCGCAGATGATATCTCCCGTAGATAACTCGGGTTTTAAAGCCCCGCAAAATCCCGTTGAAATCACTCGCGAAAAAACGCCTCCTTCGGGCAATTCCGAAAGTCGCTTTTTTAAAGCCGCGCCTCCCATTCCGGTTTTAATCAAAAGAATCGAGCGCCCGCCGAACTTGCCAAAGAAAGAATCGGAAGAAGCGGCCTTAAGATGAAGGGCTTGAGCGATTGGAACAGCCTCCCAAGAGGTCGCAGCGCAGATTAAGGTCGGGAAAAATCGAGACGTCTCTTCTTTGGAAACGCGAGAGACATCGCTCATGACAGGCATACTTTCATCCGCTCCTCGGCCTTTTTTGAGACGTACCCATTTTCCACAAACCAATTGACGGCGTTTTTCAAAGCTTCGCGCGCGGAAACGGGATGATATCCCCATTCTTTTTCGGCTTTCGACGAATCAAACCACATATAATGTTTGGCCATTTTAACGGCGTCTAGCGGCGCCAAGGGCTCTTTACCGGTCAGACGCGCGCGCGCGGAATCAAGCGCGGCAAACGCGTAAGCGATGGAATAAGGCGTTTTAAATCGCGGCGCGGAAACCCCGCTCAAATCGGCTAAAATCTCCAGCATCGCCTTAAAGGTGATGTTTTCCCCGCCCAAAATATAACGCTCGCCCACTCGCCCTTTTTCGGCCGCCAATAAATGCCCCAAGGCCGCATCCCGGGCAAAGACAATGTTGAGCCCGGTCTCTATATAAGAAGGAATGCGTCCATTGAGAAAATCAACGACAATTTTTCCAGTAGGCGTGGGCTTAATATCATAGGCTCCAATAGGCGCGGCCGGGTTGACGACAACAACTGGAGCCCCCTTTTGAGCCAATTTCAGAGCCTCTTTCTCGGCGAGATACTTTGACTTTTTATAGTGGCTTACGATTTCGGCTTCGGAGGCGTATTCCGAAGTCTCATCCGCCGGACGATGGTCCCGCCGAGGCTTAACGGCCGCAACCGAGGAACAGTGAACGATTTTTTCGCATCCCGCACGGGCCGCCGATTCAATCACGCGGACAGTCCCCTTCACATTAGACTCATACATGGCTTCGGGATGTTTCACCCACAAACGGTAATCCGCCGCGCAATGAAAAACGTATCGCGAACCCGCGCAACCCACTTTTAAAGCCGCCTCATCGGACAAATCGCCTTCGACAATCTCAAGCGAAAGACCTTCGAGATTCTTGCGGTTTGAACCGCGCCTGGCCAACGCTCGGACATGAAAGCCCTTGTCGATTAAAAGCCGCGCCAGATTCGCGCCGACAAAGCCCGTCCCGCCGGTCAGAAAGCAGGTGTCCATTAATGCGCGGAAGAATCCTTGCCGACCGGAACCAATTTTTCTTCTGTTTCCATTTTTCTCGGGTAGGCGTTCTGAGCCTTTTTGGGTCCCTTGATCGTCGCGAAATCAATGACCATTTCCATGAAACGCGGCAGGCTTGAAAAACCTTCGACCACGGCGGAGGGCTCGAAACCGACATGAACCATGCAATTGGCGCACTTGGGGTTTTTAGAGGCATGCCCGTATTGAGACCAGTCGGTCGTTTCCAAGAGTTCCTTGTAGGTTTTCGCGTAACCACCGTCGGCCATCAAGTAGCAGGGCTTCTGCCACCCGAAAACATTGCGCAGCGGATTTCCCCATGGAGTGCAGTCATAATCGCGTTTGCCTTCCAGAAAGTCAAGATAAAAAGGGCTGTGATTGAAATCCCATCCCATTTTTCTCCAGTCTTTAAGCGTCTCTTTAAACCAAGACTTGGTCTGCTCGTTTTTAAGAAACAGGCTTTGTTCCGGCGCTTTCTCGTAGGCATACCCCGGGGAAATCATCATGCCGTCAACCCCAAGGGCCATGGTCTCGTCAAAGAAGCGGCGAAATTCCTCGGAAGATTCTCCTTGAAAAATGGTCGAATTGGTCATGACGTTAAAGCCTTTTGACTTGGCCAATTTAATCGCGGAAACGGCGGTCTTGTAAACCCCCTCGCGGCAAACCATCCGATCATGGGTTTTCTCGACCCCGTCTAAATGGATGGAAAAAATCAGCTTGGGGGAAGGCTTGAAGCGGTGGATATTTTTCTCAAGCAAAATGGCGTTGGAGCAGAGATAAATATATTTCCCGCGGGCAATCAAACCTTCGACGATCGTGTCAATCTGGGAGTGAACCAAGGGCTCTCCTCCCGCGATAGAAACCACCGGAGCGCCGCACTCTTCCGCCGATTCCCAACACTCTTCGGGGCTTAAGCGCTTGCGCAAGATGTCGGTCGGATACTGAATCTTGCCGCAACCGGCGCATTCCAAGTTACAGGCGAACAAGGGCTCCAGCATCATGACGAGTGGATATTTTTTGTTGCCTTTAATCTTCTGCGCCAGGATGTGTTTAAGGACAGACAATTGCAACGACATAGGTGATGGCATAAGTTACCTCAATTTATACGGGTTCAGCGACCGACGACATTTTTTTGTTCGATGCGAAAATCTTCAAGTAGTTTCCCAGGGCTTGGAGCGGAAAATACTGGCGGTACATCGTGTATTCCAAATAATAAACCTTGGGAAAGCCCGTTCCCGTGCACTCATTTTCATCCCAGGTTCCGTCAATTTTCTGAGTCCGAATCAGATAATCGACAGCGCGGCGGACAGGCTCACTGTCGCCGTTTTCTCCCGCCGCCAAAAGGCCCATAAGCCCCCAGGCGGTTTGAGATGGGGTTGAAGGTCCCTTGCCTTTGAGGCTAGGATCATTATAAGTGTCGCAGCGCTCCCCCCAGCCGCCATCGTCCATTTGAACCGATTTAAGCCAATCCGCCGCTCGCCGGATATAAGGCTGATTCATATCTTCGCCAATCGCGGCTAAACCTCTAAGAACTTGCCAGGTTCCATAAATATAATTGACTCCCCAGCGCCCGAACCAAGAACCGTCTTTCTCCTGCTCCTGGCGCAAAAAATCAACCGCTTTTTTAATTCGCGGAAAACTGAGATCATAGCCGACATAGCCCATAAATTCTAAAACCCGGGCCGTGACATCCGCCGTTGGCGGGTCGATCATCGCGTTATGATCGGCGAAAGGAATTTTCGTCAAAATCGCCCTTGTATTGTCCTTGTCGAAAGCCGCCCAGCCGCCGGAACGGGACTGCATGCCCCAAAGCCAGTTGATTCCGCGCAAACATGAGCGCTCCCTAGCTTTGCCTAGGGATTCATCCATCTCGACATGCCGAAGGGCCAGCATCACCATCGCGGTGTCGTCAATATCGGGATAATAGGTGTTGTTAAACTCAAAATACCAACCGCCAATCGGGGCCAAGGGATTGGTCGCCCGCCAATCTCCGGCGACGCGTATTTCTTTTGAAATCAGCCAGCGAGCGCCGGCAATGAGATCCGGATGGTTTCTCTCAAGACCCGATTCCGCTAGGGCAATAATTGAAATAGCCGTATCCCAAATAGGAGAATGGCAAGGCTGATACTGCAACGCATCGCCCTCATCAAGCTCCAAATTTTCCAGAACCTTTATTTGTTGAATAAAACGCGGGTCGGTCTCCGGATATCCTAGGCACTTCATCGCCATAATCGTATTAATGATTCCAGGATAAATCGCTCCCAAACCATCGGAGCCTTCCAAACGCTGAAGAATCCAATCCTCGGCCAGGCGCAACGCCCATTGGCGAATCCAGTGCCCTCCATGACCCTCTAATTTTTTCAAGCCCTGATCCCACAATAAAAAGAAATTAGTCCATGAAAAAAATCCATGCCGCGGCATCGTGTCCTTGAGCGGAACATAACGCCGGGAATCCGGAAACAACTCGTCTAAAACGGCATTAGGCGGACACGAAATTTTGGGAGGCTTAGCCCAAACGATGGACAGCGGAATGACGATGGCCCGCGTCCAAGAGCTCATCGCATAAATGCTGAAATAAAACCATCTTGGAAACAACATCAACTCCGGCAAAATCGTGGGAACGCCCTTCCAATCATACTGGCCGAAAACGGCCATGTAAAATTTCGTGTAGGTGTTGACCTTGTGAATGCCGCCCAGATCCTGAATCCTTTTACGGGCGGCCTGCATTCTCGCGTCTTGAGGAGAATAACCGGCGAATTTTAAAGCCCAATACGCCTTAAGCGTGGCGGAAACATCCGACGAACCGTTTTTATAAATCGGCCAGCCGCCGTCCGGCAGCTGTTCGCGCATAATATGAGCGGCCATTTTCTGGACCTTGGGGTCTTGGCCCCGCCCCAAGAAATTAAACAGCATGATGGAATCAGATACAATGGTCGTGTCGGATTTAAGGGGTCCGCACCAAAAACCCTCTTTCCGGTTTTGCATTCTCAGCAAGGCTTCTTGAGCCTTGAGAATGCTATTCTTCAATAGATGGGGAACGTGTTCGTGATCGGTTAATCCGGAATCCGGGCGCAAATTATCGGCCCAATCCTTAGGCTTGTGGTAATACCGCTCTGGAAACGGCATCCACTTGGAGACGAGATCCCCAATCATCCCACATCTCCCAAATACAAGAGCCGTCCGCAAAAACAGAAGGGCCTTTGGTATTTCCGAGTAAAGACGCGGGACTTGCGCTTAATCATATAATAATTTATTATTATACCTTAAAATAGGTCAAACTCCATGGGTTTTCATATCACGATCAAAGAAGTCCTAATCTCGGGTGGGGCGCCGCTAGCCTTTCTCATCCTATTATCGATTTACTCCATGGCCCTGGTTTGGGAGCGCTGGCAATTTTTTAAAAACTCTTTTTCTGGCCTAGACGTTTTCTTGGGTAAAATTAGGAAAAACATAGAAGAAGAAAATCTTTCCCAGGCTCTGACGATTAGCAAAAGCTATAAAGGGCTTGCCTCTTCTGTCATAACAGCGAGTTTGGTCGGCTCTTCCAATCGCCAAGAAAGAAAACGCCAAGCCGATCGCGCGGCCTCAAGAGCAGCCGCGCTTCTCGAAAAAAGGCTGAATTTTCTAGCAACGATCGCATCCACCGCCCCTTTTATCGGGCTTTTTGGAACCGTGGTCGGAGTTATTCGCGCCTTCCAAGATTTAGCCGGGGCCGCCGGGGCGGGGCCGGGAATTGTCGCTGTCGGAATATCGGAAGCCCTCGTCTGCACCGCCACCGGACTTTTAGTGGCCATTCCCGCCGTTTGGGCCTACAACTATTTCACCAATAAGATCGGACAATTTTTAGATGAAATGAACTGGATATCGGAAGAAATCATCGAACATCTGTCCGGAAAAGCCTCTTCATGAGGACCTCGCGAAGAAATCGTCGCGCGCTGTTTGCGGAACCCAACATGATTCCGCTCATTGACGTATCTTTAATTTTAGTCATTATCTTTATGGTCTTAACTCCTATGCTGGTTCGCTCGGAATTGAGCGTTAAACTCCCTAAATCAAAATCGGCCGTTCCCGTTTCCAATTCAGACGCGCTCACCCTTCAGATTACATCCTCGGGCGCTCTACTCATTGATGGAAACGCCGTCTCTTGGAACAATCTAAAAGAAGAATTGATTCTAAAACTGCCCCATGCCGCCCGGAAAACGATTTTAGTCGAGGCCGATCATTCGGTCCCGATAGAAAAAGTGGTCTATGTCATGGACGTCGCTAAACGCCTTGGAGTTGGCAAACTCGGCGTTGGAGTCGCGCAGACTCCACGCTAATTAGGAACCGGAGGATTCCCATTTCTAATCAATTGCGGCTTTGGAGTTCCGAGTTGTCGCCCTATATTGTCGGCTCTTTTCTGGCGCATTCGCTTCTTGCGATATTTTTTATCCTAATTGCCCGAAGATATTCTTCCGAAACGCCCCACTTTTACACTATTGATTTCGTCGGCCCCAGCGCGGTCAAAATCCAAGGCCCCGAGACGCCGTCCCAAAATTCCACCGCCAAAAGCGCCGCGACTTCAGCTAATCAAAACAAAGAGGTTTCGTTCTCTAAAAAACCTCGGCATTTTGTCTTGCCCAAACCCAGTCTTCTTTCTTCTGATTCAGAGCCTATCGCGCCGACAAAATCCCGTATTAAATCTAACGTGGTTTCGGTCAAACAAAACAATGCTACAGGCCCTTCGGCCAGCGCCAATATCTCGGCGGACTTGCCAAACTTCCCCTACCCTTGGTATATTAGCGAATTGCGCGCAGCGCTTTGGGATCAGTGGTCGAAAAATCTCCCTTCGTTTTCCGGGAAATGCGAGGTGGTTTTTGAAATTATGCCAGACGGAAGAATTGTAGATCTAAAAACGGAGTCAAGCTCCGGCGACTCGGATTTTGACTTAACGGCGCTGTCTTCCGTTCAAGACGCTTCTCCGTTTCCGCCTCTACCGCGAGATTTTCACCAGCCCTTTTTAAAAATTCATCTAACGCTCACTTCCAATTAAAAAACTATGTTAACCCTTCTACGCCTAATCATATACGCCGTCGCCGGATACTTATTTTTCTTGTTCCATTTTCCCCAATGGCACGCCCATGGGTATCACCTCGCCCAGTTTTCCTTAATTCTGGTTTCGGCTATCGCGGTTTTTATCGCGATTAAACTCGTCGATATCGGCTCCAAGGTCGTCAAACTCGCCGTCGAAGCGGGGTTTGCGGTTTTAGTTTTTTTGTATCTAGGAGCGACGTTGCCAAAGATTCCTCAAGATAATCCTGAACAAGCTGCTCACAGTTGGATCAAAGACCACGCGCCTACTCGAAAGGATGTCTCGGAATATCTCGACAAAGCGGGAATCAAGCCGGATTCTTCCGCGGGAAAAG
>JAKAQV010000073.1 GCA_021819565.1 bacterium
CTGGTAGCTGTCGAGATTGTTGCCTTTGGAGTCTGATAAATTACTGAAAGCAACTATGTTTACCCGGAAAATCGCCGGAGTTTCATCGCTAAACAGCGGCCCGTTGTCGGCACTGGATGCGGCGATTGGCCCGCCAACGAGCAACTCGCGTATCGGAATATTAGGCTTGTCTTTTTCGTAACAACGCCCGATGAACGCTCCCGTCATGTCTTCTCTGGACACGGGAACGCCTTGACTGAAAAGCTTGTCCAGTTTCGCGTAGGCGGTTTGCGAGTAGTCGAACTTACTCTTTTGAGGCATTGATTTTTTTATTTCCGGCTTGTGCTTTAAGACGAAGTTATGAATATCCGAAGTCGCTTGAGTGAGGGCTTGGCTTCCACTGCCCCATGTTCGCTCGGAGCTTTGCGCCAAGGCGGAAAAAGACGACAACGCAACCAAAGCCGCCGCTATTAAGGCCAACTTGAGATTTTCCATTTTCATTCCTCCATCCTCTATATTCATCGTTTTCATCGAACGATAACTTATGATACCACGCCCTCAAAAATTCCGCATGGGCCCAAAGGCCCAGAAGAGTTCCGAAAAAAGGCCTAGGGGGCGGCCGGCAAAAGACCCAGACCCAGTCTAGGCCTTTGGGCCCTGTTGCGGCCCTCTTTTTTGTCCTACTATGAGGATATGATTAAGCTAATCCTTCTTATAAGGCTCTTGAGCTTTAATTTGCATGCCCTCAACCGAGACGAGGCTTCTTCCCAATTTCAGGAACCTGTTCCAGTCAATATCAATGTTTCTATCCCCGCGCTTGACGTCAATCAAGGCCAAGATTTAAACGCGGCCCTTCAAGAAGACGATACCGCGATTTCCAAAGAAAAAATTCTCGCCCCCGAAGAGGTTTTCCCGCAAAAAGACTTGCCGCTGGCTTTGTCCGCCCAACCGGCGGAGAATTTGCCTGCGTCTTTGGGAGCTATAAGCGGAAATGAGGGAAAGCCTCAAGCCCTTCAGAGTGGGCAAGAAGAAGGGCGCGCTCAAATTCATTCAAAAGCCTGGAAGAGGCTCAAGTCTTTTGCGTCAAAGTTTTTAAAGCGCGGTATTCGCCAAGAGTCTTCATCTTTGTGGGATGGAGATAGCTTTAAAGGGGAACGGGAGGGGCAATCCGGTTCTCTCTTGGCCCGGGGGCCGCCCACGGTTATCGAGGTTCATAACGCCGGAGAAGTCGCCCAGGCGATTCCTAATAACAACGCGGCGCTGGAGCATTTCCGCGAACAGTTGATGGAGGCTTTTTGGAATGGAAAAATTCATTCCATTAAGGTTTATCGCTATCCCGGCGGCAACGGCGGCGAGATTATCACGGTTGACGTCTCTCATTCTCCAGCCTTGGTCGAAATTTTGCCGGATTTATTGCCCCATGAAAGAAGGCTTTTGGAATCGCTTTTGAAGTCCGGCGCGAGCCAATTGCAGGTCGTTCTCATTGAAGGCGGGGTTCGAGAACAATCAACTCCGGATCTGGTTTTAGACGGGAGAATGGCGGAGATGAAATCGGTTCATTCCCTATCGAGCTTTCCTCTCTTTTTAAATAAAGCCAATTCCCAGATTTATAAACACGCCGAAAGACATGGCCTAGGGTTGGGGACGGTGGTTATCAATTTGACCGATGAGGAGCGCGTGCCCGTTTTGGAGATTTTAAAAGCCATTCAGTCTTGGCGAGAAATTCCGGAGGGAGATAAGGTGGCCTCGCCGTATCAAGGCAAGCATCCCAACGTAAAACATCCCTTGGCGGTGGACCGCATCGAGGTTTTCGCCCGCCAGGAACATCGGGTTTTTGTCCGGGGAACGGACGGAAATTTTAGAGTTCTCTAACGCCGGATTTTTGGAAAGCTTTTAAGGTGAATCTCGCCCATGAATTGCTATAATAAAACTGATGGCCTTAAACGCGGAGCATATTCAGCGCCTTATCGAGCTTCAAGCGCACGATCAAGCCATTGACGCTGTCGATAAGTCTTTGCTTGAGATTCCTGCCGCTATCGCGAATTTAAAAGAACAAATCGAGGCCGCCCGCAAAAGGGCTTCCCAAGCCAAGACCCAGGTGCAGGATTTCGAGAAAAAGAAAAAAGAGCGGGAACTGGAACTGGCTCAAAAAGAAGAGGCGATTCGCAAACACTCCGGCGAACTCAATACCGTTAAAACCAACGAAGCCTTTAAGGCTCTTCAGTCCGAGATTGACCGCGCAAAATCCGAAGTAGGCGATATTGAGACTAAAATTCTGGAGCTAATGGAGCAAATCGACGGCGCCCAACAGGAGTTTAAGAAAGCGACGACGGATTTCGGCGCGGAGGAAAAGGTTCTATTGGCTCAAATCACGGAAAAAGAATCCGGCCTTGCGGCAGTTCAGGCCAAGAAAGAAACTCTCTTAGCCGAACGCCAGGCGTTGGCGGCCCCTATTCCTGAAGATATTCATAAAATTTACGATCATATCCGCTCCCGGGGCAAACGCGATCCCATTTCCAAGGCAATTAAAAAATCCGATGGCGGCGCCGTCTGCGGCGCTTGTCGGATGAATCTCGCTCCACAGATGGTCATCGAAGTGACCAAGCTTAAAAATTTTGTCTTTTGCGAAAGCTGCCAGAGAATTCTTTACATCCCCGAAGTTCTTGAGAAAGCCTTAAAAGTCGGCGCATAATTAAGCTTAAGGAGACCTCTATGCCTATCGCTACTATTGCCCCCGAAGTCCATCCGAATCTTCAGAAGTTTTTGTCCAAGAAAATTCATCCGATGCTGATCGGCGGACGCTGGGTTGAGTCTGCATCCGGGAAAACCTTTAAGACCTTTAATCCCGCGACGGGAGAAGTTCTCGGCGTGATTTCGGAGGCGGGCGCCCAAGACGTGGAGCTCGCTGTTTCGGCCGCTCAAAAAGCCTTAAATGGATCCTGGTCCAAGATAAGCCCTGCCGAGAGAGAGAAAATTTTAAACAAAATCGCAGATCTCGTCGAATCTCACAGCGAGGAATTGGCCCAGCTTGAAACCTTAAACAACGGGAAAACCATTCGCGAGTCTAAAAATGGGGATTTGCCGCTGGCGATCGGTCTCTTGCGCTATTTCGCCGGCTGGCCGACCAAAATTCACGGCGAGACGATTCCGGTGTCGGTGCCGTATTATCCCGGAGCGAAATTTCTCCACTATACCGTTCGCGAGCCCATCGGCGTTGTTGCCGCGATTATCCCTTGGAACTTTCCGCTTTTAATGGCGGTGGAACGTTTGGCTCCGGCCTTGGCTTGCGGAAACGCCGTTATTTTAAAGCCGGCCGAACAAACGCCGCTTTCGGCCTTGCGTTTAGGCGAGCTTCTTTTAGAGGCGGGTTTGCCTGAAGGCGTCGTCAATATCATTCCCGGTTTTGGGCCGAGCGCCGGAGCGGCCTTGGCGGCTCATTCGGGAGTGGATAAAGTCACTTTCACGGGTTCAACCGAAGTGGGGCGAGAAGTGATCAAGGCCTCCGCCGGCAATTTAAAGCGCGTGACTCTTGAGCTTGGCGGAAAATCTCCCAATATCGTTTTTGCCGACGCGGATTTAGAAGCCGCGGCCAAAGGGATGTTTATGGGAGTTTTTTATAATCAGGGCCAATGCTGTTCCGCGGGATCGCGCATTTTTGTCGAGCGCTCAAAGTTTGATGAACTCGTTGGAATTCTTTCCGAGCGGGCTAAAACCGTTCGCCAAGGCCCGGGGCTTGATCCCAAAACCCAGATGGGGCCATTGGTCTCAGAAGAACAGCGGCAAAGGGTTTTGTCTTATATTGATTCCGGCAAAAAAGAGGGCGCCAAACTTTTAGCGGGAGGAGAGGCCGTTTCGGGCGCGGGTTATTTTGTTCGCCCTACGGTTTTTTCAGAGATCAAAGATACAATGAAAATTGCCCAGGAAGAAATCTTTGGTCCGGTGGCGGCGGTGATGCCGTTTGATTCTGTCGAAGAAGTCCTCAGCCGCGCCAATGACAGCGCTTACGGGCTTGTCGCGGGCGTTTGGACCAAAGACGTCAAAAAGGCGCATCAGATGGCGCAAAATATTAAAGCGGGGACGGTGTGGATTAACTGCTATCACTTTGTGGACGCGGCCGCGCCCTGGGGCGGCTTTAAGCAAAGCGGTTACGGACGCGAGAAGAGCCAATACGCCATTGAGTCTTACACCCAGCTTAAGAGCGTGTGGGTGGATTTGAATTGAGACATAAAGCGCTATCTTTTGGAACAAAATGACGGTATTGCCCGTATATACTTATAGGAAGCGTTGGTTGTAGGGAGCGCTGATTTTATGTCTCAAGACAGTGTAATGGTTTCATCCGGGTCCGTGAGACTTCCACCAGGAGTAATGCTGGAGGAAGGCGCGCTCTTGGAATTTTTTAAATCCTTCGTCTATCGCGAGGAGGGGACTTTTTTGCCCGGGGCGCGTAGTCGATGGGGCGCCTCAGATTTAAATATTTCAGTCTTTACCAATGAATTTTGGACTTCTAGACAACGGCAGGCTTCTTCTATCCACGAACTTTCATATCGCGCCTGCTTTAAGCCTCAATTGCCGCGTTTTTTTATCGAGCTTTTGACTAAGCGAGGAGACACGGTTTATGATCCGTTCCTTGGGCGCGGCACTACGGCGATTGAGGCGGCGCTTTTGGGACGAGTTCCCATTGGAAACGACATCAACCCGCTCAGTCAAATTTTGACTTGGCCAAGGTTGCGCATTCCATCTTTAGAAAAAATTTCTCGGCGTTTAGATGAAATCCCTTTGTTGAAAAAACGTCAGGCGACAATCGATTTGTCGATGTTTTATCATCCGGACACGGAAGCGGAAATCGTATCGCTAAAAAATTATTTGGCGCAACGATTGGCGGAAGGCAAGGAAGATGACGTTGACCGCTGGATCCGTATGGTGGCGACTAACCGCTTAACTGGGCATTCCAGGGGATTTTTCTCGGTTTACACCTTACCACCCAATCAGGCGGCCTCCCAGAAAGATCAGATGCGTATCAATGAAAAAAGAGGGCAAAAGCCGGAATATCGGGATGTAAAAGCGATTATCCTTAAAAAAACCAAGAGCCTGTTAAAAGACTTGACGCCCCTGCAAATTGAGGCGCTGGACATTTCTTCTCGGTCCGCTTTATTTCTTGCCAACGATGCGGCAAGAGTTCCGGAAATTGAATCAGGGTCCGTGCAGTTGACGGTCACATCCCCGCCGTTTCTGGACATCGTCGAATATTCAAAAGATAATTGGCTACGCTCTTGGTTCAACGAGATTGATGCGGGTCTTGTCGCCTCAAAAATAACGATGTCTAAGACAGTGAAAGAGTGGGCTCATGAAATGGAAAACGTTTTCCACGAGTTATACCGGATTACGGCTAAAGGCGGCTATGTCGCCTTTGAGGTTGGAGAGGTGCGCAAAGGGAAAGTTAAGCTTGAGGATTGTGTTGTTCCATTGGGCCTCGCCGCCGGTTTTCATTGTATTGCGATCATGGTTAACGAGCAGCGGTTTACCAAGACGTCGAATATTTGGGGCATAAGTAATAACGCTTCCGGGACTAACACAAATCGTATCGTTATTTTTCGCAAAATGGCTTAAGAGAATGGGTTATCCAGAAGCGTCGGGAGAAGAAAGTCTTGTCTATGACATCGTTTATGTCAAGCGGCTTGAATCCGCCGTTAGGCAGATGATTGAGCCGTTAAGAAATGTTCCATTTAGACTCGTGATTGAGTCTTTGTCCGGGCATAAAATTGTTCCCTTCAACCGGAAGGATAAAAAAGATCAGCGTCTTCTTGATCTGCTCAAAGAAACAGCGAAGGTCGCTACTAAAAATATTAATAAAACTGGTATCCGTAAACGCGTCAATGAGGTTGGGAATGCCGTGGAGCCCTTCGTTGAGGATGCGCTCAATTCGCTGAAAGCGGTTGCGAACAAACCAAAAGTTCGCGGGAAAACAAAAGCGGCTGGATATCCGGACTTGGAATTTCTTGATCTTGATGGACGCTTGAATTATCTTGAATGTAAGACCTTTAGCGAAAAGACCAAAGCGACCACGCAACGCTCATTTTATCTTTCTCCATCTGAAGATTTTAAGGTCACGCAGGATGCTCGTCACTTCGTTTTATCATTGGAAATGTCTCAGGATGGGCGCAATATCCATCGCTGTAAAGGCTGGAAAATCGTATCATTAGAAAATCTAGTGGTTGACGTAAAGCATGAGTTTAATTCGGATAATAAGAGGCTTTATGCGTCAGAGCTTGTGCTGGATCAAGGAGTTGTTTCCTGATTCAGGAGCGATAAATCCATGGCCAAATTAAAGCAAGAGTTGATCATTGATCAGCAGGGGCCAATTGGAATTTTGACTTTAAACCGTCCCGAGGCTTTAAACGCTTTAAGTCATCCTCTGATGGACCAAATGGAAGAGGCGTTGAAAAATTTTGAGGCTGACGCCGCTATTCGCGTGGTCGTCATTGCGGGATCTGAGAGAGCTTTCGCCGCGGGCGCGGATATTTCGGAAATGCAGGGAAAAACGAGCGCCGAAATGCGTGCGGATTTACATTTATCTCGCTGGGACAAGGTGTCCAATTTCCTCAAGCCGACGATCGCGGCGATCAGCGGATACGCTTTAGGCGGCGGATGTGAATTGGCTTTAGCCTGCGATTTAAGAGTCGCTTCGGAAACCGCGGTTTTCGGTCAGCCCGAAATTTCAATCGGGGTCATTCCCGGAGCGGGGGGAACCGTGCGACTGGCGAGACTCTTGGGGCGGGCGTTGGCTTTGGAGATGGTTTTAACCGGGCGCAGAATATCGGCCCATGAGGCGTTGAATTTGGGAATGGTCAACCGCGTGGTTCCGGTGGAACTGTTTTTGGATGAGGCGATCAAATTGGCGCATCAGATTGCCGCCATGCCGCCGCTTGCGGTCGCGGCGGCCAAAAAATCCGTTCTTTCGGCCTTGAGCCCGGATTATCCGTCTTATCCCGCCGCCCTTCAATTAGAGCGGGAGCTTTTTTATTCGCTGTTTGACACCG
Organism: bacterium; assembly: GCA_021819565.1. Taxonomy (GTDB): domain Bacteria; phylum Elusimicrobiota; class Elusimicrobia; order UBA1565; family UBA9628; genus JAKAQV01. The sequence goes on from JAKAQV010000073.1 coordinate 7,017, forward strand.
AAGATCAAAAGGAAGGAATGCGCGCGTTTATCGAAAAACGCAAACCCAACTTTAAAGGAAAATAAAATGGCCGAAGCCCTTCAAACACGACCGCTTCTCGTCGAAATAAACGGCGCCGTGATGACTCTGACCTTAAACCGTCCCAATGTTCTCAATGCGCTCACTCTTGAAATGATGAAGGGGCTTTTAGAGGCTCTTAAAAAGGCGGAAAAAGACAAAAATATCGGTTGCGTAATTTTAACGGCCTCAGGCCGCGCTTTTTGTGCCGGCGCCGATCTGGGTGATCTTAAAAAACGGCAAGAGGAGGCTCCGTTTTCTTTAGGCGATGAATTGCGGCGTCATTTTAATCCGCTGATTCTTCAAATTCGCCGCATGGAAAAACCCGTGATCGGGGCCGTCAACGGCCTTGCCGCTGGAGCCGGAGCGAGCTTGATTCTATCGACCGATCTCAAAATCGCGAGCCGGGATGCGAAATTTATCAACGCCTTTTCGCGCGTGGGTCTTGTCCCCGATTCCGGCATGACTTATTTTATGCCCCGCTTTCTTGGAATGTCTTTGGCCCTTGAATACGCCTGGACGGCTAAGCCCATTACGGCGGAAGAGGCTTTTCGCTTTGGCTGGGTCAATCGTCTTGCGGATCCCGGACAAGTCATGGATGAGGCGCGGAAATTGGCTCAAGAGCTGATTGCGGCCCCGCCCTTGGCTATTGCCTTGACCAAGCGCGCGATGAACCGCTCTTTTGAAAACAACTTAGAGACGCAGATGGAATACGAGGCGCAGCTTCAAGAGGTGTTGGGAAAAACGCATGATCACGCGGAAGGAGTCGCTGCATTTCTTGAAAAAAGAAAGCCGCGCTTTGAGGGAAGATAGGAGGGCTTATGCCAAAAGAACCTGAGCGAATCAAAGAAGAAAAACTTCACGAGAAATTAAAATCCGGCGGAAAAGTCGAGACCCTTGAAGAAATGACAGAGGAGTATCGGGAAAATCTCACGCATCTCATGATGATGCAGGCCGATTCGGAACTGGCCGGCGCGTTTGGTTATGTCCCGTGGATTATGAAATCTCCGGACATTAAAGAAACTCTGCAGGTGTCTCAAATTGTCAAAGACGAGGTTCGTCACGCTCGGGTGATGTACCGGCTTCTGGAAGGGATGGGGCTTGACGTGGAAGAGTATTACAAAAAACATAATTTCAATTTGCGGGTGAAAGATGAGGACATCGGGACTCAGCGCGTGTCCGATGACAAACGCGTCAACATCTTCTATTATCCGATTGAAACCTGGTATGACTTCATCATGTTCAATTTTTGCATGGACCGGGGCGCCGGACACCAACTTGAAGACGCGCTCGATTGCTCCTACAAGCCTTGGTGCGACGTGATGGACGGCATCTTCAAAGAAGAAGGCATGCACATGGCGCATGGGGATCAGTGGACCGAAAAACTCGCCAAAGATGATAAAACCCATGACGATCTCCAAAAGGCTTTGGACAAATGGTATCCGCGCACGATGAATATTTTCGGGCGCGCGGGATCTCCGAGAAACGAAACCTACCGCAAGCTCGGGCTCAAAAAACGGGGAAACGACGAGGTCCGGCAGTCTTTCGCCGCCGATGTGAAGGATAAGTGCGCGAAATTTGGCCTCAAGGTTCCCGATTGGAAGCCCGAAATCTCGAAGATGACCGAAGAGCCGTTTATTCCGGGGTGACTTGGACGCAGCCTTTATTCCTTGAATGATTAAGAAGGTCGGCGTTTTGGGGGCGGGGACGATGGGTTCGGGTATCGCCCAGCTGTGCCTTCAACGCGGATTTCCGGTGTTAATCTATGACGCGGTTCCGGAGGCTCTGTGTTCCGCCGCCGGAAAAATTCGCCAGAATCTTGAAAACGCCGCCGCTAAAAATAGAATCACGTCGGAGGCGCTTCAGTTTGCGATTCAAAACGTCATTTACGCCAAGGATCTTAAAGAGTTTGTGGGGCTGGACCTCGTCATTGAGGCCGTGACTGAAGACCTTGCCATTAAAAAAAACATTTTAGCTCAGGTTGAAGAAATTTGTCCCCAGGCGATTTTGGCGACCAATACCTCTTCTTTTCTTGTTTCAAACGTGGGAGAAGAACTGAAAGACCCGGGCCGATTTCTGGGGCTCCATTTTTTTAATCCACCGGTCGCGATGAAACTCGTCGAGATGATTCGCGCCCCGAAAACGGACGCCGCTATTTTCGAGGAAGCAAAAAAATTTATTGATGAATCTCTTCAAAAAACGGCGGTGGCGGTCAAAGACACTCCCGGCTTTATCGTCAATCGCGTCATGCGGCCTTATTACTTGGAGTCTCAGCGCGCGGTTTTGGCCGGAGCCGGT
>JAKAQV010000074.1 GCA_021819565.1 bacterium
GCGCTCTAAATTCGTTTTGATTTCCAGATTCGACAACCCGGACAAGCGCCCATAAAACTTAAGGCAGGACTCAACGGTCAGAAAAGAATGGAAATAAGGAAGCTCAGGAACATATCCGACACGAGAATAAAAGGCCCTCGTTGTGGGCGGCGAATCAAAAATCTTGACCGTTCCGGAGTTGAGAGCCAAAAGCCCCAGGGCCAGTTTAAAAGTCGTCGTTTTCCCGCTTCCATTGAGGCCCAAAAGCCCGAAAGCCTCTCCTTTTTCCACTTCTAAGGAAAAATCAATGAGCCCGATTTTCTTCGTGGTCCGGCCGAGATGAGAGGAAGCGTAAATCTTGGTCGCTTCGCGAAAAGAAATTACCGGAGGCATGGCAAGGGTAGATTTCTTTTCACTTTTTTTCAAGAACGGAAGACAGCCTTTTTCTAAGAGCGTTAAGGCCCGTGTCGAGATCTTCTTGCGAAATGTATCCCATATGCGCGATTCGGATAATCTTTCCTTTTAAAGCCTCTTGTCCCCCCGCGATAGAGATTCCTTCCTCTTCGCGCAGAGAATTCACCAACCGGTTGCCGTCAATTCCCGTGGGAAGATACACCGCCGTCAGGATATGGGCGGGGTTCTGGGCCAATGTTTTTAAACCCATCTCTTTTGCCCAAGCCCGCGCGCTTAAGGCCATGTCGGCGGTGCGCTTAAGGACATTAGAAAGGCCTTCTTCTTTAATCAGTCTTAAGGCTTCTGCCTGGGCCACCACCAAGGGAACCGCCGGAGTGTAAGGAGTCTCTTTGTCTTTAAGAGAATTTCTCATCGTTCTCCAATCCAAATAAAAGCGCGGGAGTTTGGCGGCTTCGCAAGCTTTCCAGGCGCGAGGACTAACGGCGGCAAAGGCCAGCCCCGGAGCGTTCATGAGCCCTTTTTGGGAAGCGGTGACAACGACGTCCAAACCCCAGGCATCCATCTCCATCGCTTCCGCGCCAAGGCTTGAGACCGCGTCAACGACAATCAAGGCTTCGGGAGTTCTTTGGCGTATCACCTTGCTTAAAGCCGCTAAATCATTTAAGATTCCGGTGGAAGTATCCGTGTGTTGGATATAAACGGCCTTGATATCGGAATTTTTCTTAAGGAAAGCGTCTAATTCTTCCGGAGAAGCGGCACAGCCCAGCGGGGAGTTGATAAGCAACGGGTTGAGGCCGTAGGCTTTAAAAATATAGGCGAAACGTTCTCCAAAAACCCCGCAATTTAAAACAAGCGCCTTGTCTCCCGGAGATAAAAGATTGACGACCGAAGACTCCATCGCGCCAGTGCCGGAAGTGGTCATCATCAAAACAGAATTTTGAGTATGGAGAATGGACTTCATTTCATCGGCGACGAATTGAAAGACCGAGCCGAATTCATGCGTTCGGTGATGGAGAATCGGTTGGGATAAGGCCTTAAGAACCGACGGCGGTATCGGGGTGGGCCCCGGAGTCAGGAGAATATATTTCTTGTTCATAAATTTCTCGTTTTAGGCGACCGCGCCCGACTGATGCGGATTATTCTTCGACGGAACGGGCAAATCCGGATGCGGGATATTCAGCGGAGGCATTCCGCTGCCGGAAAAAAGAGCGGATTCGACAACCTCTTTAAAGTGAGAGACTGGAACCATTTTAAGATCCGACAATATCTCGGCTGGAATATCCTCTAAATCCTTTCGATTTTGTTCCGGGAAAAGAACGGTCTTAACGCCTTCACGGTGCGCCGCCAAAACTTTTTCTTTAAGCCCTCCGATGGGCAAAACTCTTCCCCGCAGGGTGATTTCCCCTGTCATCGCGAGATCGGGAGATACGGGGCGGGAGGTCATCAAGCTGAGAAGAGCTGTCGCAATCGCGATTCCAGCCGAAGGACCGTCCTTGGGAACCGCTCCCTCGGGAACGTGAATGTGATAATCCTTGTCTTTAAATATTTCATTGAGAATTCCCAAATCCGGGGCGATCGATTTAAGATAAGAAAAACCGGCCTGGGCGGATTCCACCATCACGGTTCCCAGTTTTCCGGTCAATTTAAGTTCTCCCTTGCCGGCGGAGCTGACCACTTCTATAGGCATCGTCACCCCGCCCGCCTCGGTCCATGCCAATCCCGTCACAACACCGATTGAATTCTTGACATTTTTTTCGCGGTGGAATTTAGGAATCCCCAAGAATTGAGAAAGGTTTTCACCGGTAATCTCGATTTTATTTGTTCCATCCTTGACCAGGTGCATGGCGACTTTTCTAGACAAAGACGCCATCTCGCGATTAAGATTTCTGACTCCGGCTTCCCGTGTATATTCCAAAATAGTCCGCTCAAGCGCGGGCTCGGAAATCGAAACCAAATCGGGTTTTACCCCGTGTTCTTTAAGTTGCTTGGGTAATAGATGCTGACGGGCGATGAGCTTTTTTTCCTGATGAGTGTAACCGCTAAAGCGAAGAACCTCAAGGCGATCTTGAAGGCTTGAGGGAATTCCCTCCAAGGTGTTGGCCGTGCAAATAAACATAATCTGCGACAAATCGAACTCCACATCTAAATAGTGATCGGTAAAGGTCGAATTTTGCTCCGGATCTAAAACCTCAAGAAGGGCGGCCGCGGGATCTCCCCTCCAGTCCATGCCCATCTTATCGATTTCATCGAGGAGAAAAACCGGGTTTTTACTCTGGGCCTTGCGAAGAGATTGCACGATGCGGCCCGGAAGAGAGCCGATATAGGTTCGCCGATGCCCGCGAATTTCCGCTTCATCCCGGACCCCGCCCAAACTTAAGCGAACAAATTTTCGCCCCATCGCTTTCGCTATAGATTGTCCGAGAGATGTTTTGCCGACTCCGGGCGGACCGACAAAGCAAAGAATGGAACCGCGCAAACCCTTGGTGAGCTTGCAAACCGCGATATATTCTAAAATCCTTTCCTTGATTTTTTTGAGATCATAGTGGTCTTGATCGAGAACTTTTGCGGCCCAGTCGATATCCAGGCGCTCCCGAGTTCGCTTCGACCAGGGAAGGTGAATCATCCAGTCAAGGTAGGTTCTCGAAACCGTCGATTCCGGCGAATAAGGCATCATCTTTTCAAGGCGAGAAAGCTCTTTTTTCGCCGCTTCTTCCGCGGCTTTCGACATTTTCGCTTCGGCGATTTTTTTCTTAAGCTCTTCGATTTCTTGGGCGAAATCATCTTTTTGCTTGAGCTCTTTTTGAATCGCCTTCATCTGCTCGTTGAGATAATATTCCTTCTGGTTTTTCTCAATTTGGGTTTTAACGCGCGAATGAATGCGGCGTTCAAGGCTTAGAATTTCGATATCGGTTCGAATCAGCTCGATTAAGCGTTCCAGCCTGCGATTGACTTCGATGATCTCAAGTATCTCTTGTCTTTCGGCCGCTTTAGACAAGGCGTGGGCCGCCACCATATCGCACAATTGGGCGGGACTGGCGACTTCCTTAAGCGCCTCAAGGATATCGGCGACCGGGCGTTGGGAAATCTGGGATTGTTCCTCAAAAACCTCCAACAAATGGCGCATCAGGGCCTTGGTTTCATTGCTCGGAGTCAACTTAAGTTGGGATTCCGGATATTCAACTTCCGCTTCCCAATATCCTTCCGGAAGATCTTTAGACGAAACGATGGACAAGCGGGTGATCCCGCGCAGAAAAACCTTGAGCGTTCCATCCGGCATCCGAAGAAATTGCTCAACCGAGGCCAGAACGCCCTTTTGATAGACATCGGGCATCTGCGGCTCTTCGACTCTCATATCCTTTTGAGCGACCACCGCGAGAAGTTTTTTCTCGTTTTTGATCGCGGCTTCTATCGCCCGAATGGAGCGAATGCGGCCCACCGAGAGCGGCAAAAGGGTGTGCGGGAAAAATACGACGTCTCTGACCGCCAACAAAGGCAAGGCGCTAGGAAAATCTAAAGGCGATTCCACTTTAGAATCTTCCATTATTTTTTATGCGGCAGGATATGATCGACAATGCCATATTCCTTGGCTTCCTGGGCCGAAAGATAAAAGTTTCGCTCCATATCCTTGCGGAGTTTTTCTCGGGCTTGCCCGGTATGCGTGGCCAAGATTTCAATGGTCTTTTCCTTGGTCTTTGAGATTTCTTCGGCTTCAATCATGATATCGGTCGCCTGCCCGGAAATGCCGCCGCGGGTTAACGGCTGGTGAATCATGACTCGGGCGTAGGGCAAAATATAGCGCTTTCCCTTGGTTCCTGCGGCAAGCAAAATCGCGCCGAAAGACATCGACATGCCGATACACAAAGTCGAGATCGGAGCGCGGATATACTGCATCGTGTCGTAAACCGCCCAGCCGGCCGTAACCATTCCTCCGGGAGAATTAATGTAGAGCTGAATATCTTTTGTGGGATCTTCCGCGTCCAGATAAAGAAGCTGCGATATCAGGTCATTGGCCGCGTCGGTGGTAAACACGCCTTCTTGTCCGCCGGCGAAAACAACCCTTTCTTTGAGAAGACGCGAAAAAATGTCGTAACTGACCGCCGCGCCCTGGGTCCATTTTTCAAGTATCGTGGGAATCATCGTCAAATCTCCTTAACGACCGCTTTTTCCCGCGTCAGCTGCCGCGCTTTTCTCTCTCGGATAATTCTCGCGAGTCCCGATTTATTTCTCTCGAAGAATTTGCGCCTTTCTTCTTTTTCAAGATCGGATTTAAGCGCTTTAAGAGCCTCTTCCAGTTCTTGGTTGTAATCTTCTTCCGTCATGTCCAGCTTTTCTTTTTCGGCAATGGCCAGAAAAATATAAGAAAGCCGCAAGTTATCCTCGACCTGCGGGCGAATTTCTTTTTTTAATTTTTCCAAATCGGTCTCGGGAATGGAGCGGCGACTCTGGCGCTCAAGGCTTTCGAGAAAGCGCTCGGTCTCATGCTCAACCAAGGTCGGGGGAACGGGAATGGAGTTGGCCTTAAGAAGCGCTTTTTCAATTTCCTTGCGAATTTCGTCCTCTTCTTGTTTGGAATATTCCTTCTCGATGGAATCTTTCAGATTTTTCTTTAAATCCTCCAAAGACTCAAGCCCCATGTCCTTGGCGAAATCATCATCGAGTTGCGGAAGGACCTTTTTCTTGATCTCAATGAGAGCGACCTTTAAAACGGTCTCTTTTTCCCGGAACTTAACCTTAATCTCTTTAGATTCCCCCCTTTTCATCCCCAGGAGTCCGGCGGATAAGCCCTCGAGAAGCTGGTCGGAAGACATATCGATGAGTTCTGAATCGTTCTTGAGCTTGGGAAGCGGCTTGCCGTTCTGAAAGGCGGTATAACTAATCACCGCGTAATGCTGAGTCCCCAGAGTTTCTTCCTCGGATTGCTCAAGGCGTGAGTGCGCGTCTCTTAATTTTTCCAATTCCGCCGAAAGAATATCATCGGTGACCGGGCGCTTCTTGTAAGAGACGGCAATTTTGAGATAGTCCTTGGGATCGACTTCGGGAGCGATCTCAATTTGGACATCTAATTTCATGGATTTATTCCAGTCGACATTGGTGATAGTCGAAGCGGTCACCGGAGTCAAATTGAGTTCTTTAACTAGATCCGGGACGAATTTTTCCGCGAGGCGGTTTAAAATTCTTTCCCGAATAGTATCCGGGTAATGGGCTTCCACCATCGCCATCGGCGCTTTTCCAGGGCGAAACCCGGGGATTTTGGCCTGTTCCTGAACCCACAATAAAACATTGTGTTTTTCATTTTGAATGAGCGCCTCAGGAATTTCGATAGAGGCGGAAACAACGCAGCCCTCTTCTTTATTCTTTTTAAACTTCGGCTTGTCTGATTTTTCCGCGAATGTAAAAAGTCCCATTTGTTTTCTCCCTTGTAGCCGTTGCGCATGGGCGAGGGGGGATTTGAACCCCCACGCCTTGCGGCACACGGTCCTAAGCCGTGCGCGTCTGCCAGTTCCGCCACCCGCCCGAACAACTCTTGGGCCATACAGGAATCGAACCTGTAACCTTGCGCTTAAGAGGCGCCTGCTCTGCCAATTGAGCTAATGGCCCGGAAAACGGCACGTTCATTTAATTATATAAAAACCAAAAGCCAGTTTCCGGTTTTATCTGAATTCCAAGAACTCGCGTATTTCTGGACCCCGGCTTACGGCCTCCGGGGTGACGGATTATTTTTTGTCATTCCCGCGCCAACCCCCATCGTCATTCCGGCGAAAGTCGGAATCCAGCAATCAATAGGCCGCCGCGACAATCACGCATTGGGAGGTCAAACGCCCCGTCCAGATGCATTTCCCCTCCCCCCTCGCCTGGGGCGGCAATTCTTCGACAAAAGGGATGCAGCGAATGGTTGTCTCAAAACGCTTAGAGAGCGCCTCTTCATCTTGAGTGTCGCCCGCCCAATGGACCAAGGCAAAACCGCCTCCGGCTTTGAAAAATTTTTCAAGCTCATCAAGGCTGTTAATGAACTGGGTGCGCGACTTCTGAAGCGTTCGGGCTCTTTGCAAAAGTTCTTTCTGCATGGTTTCCAAAATTGGCTTGACCGCGCTTAAAGCCTCGGCCCTCGGCAGAAATGATTTGCGGCGGCGCCTTAAATCTTCCGGAGTTTCATTGGCCTCTTCCAAGACGAAACGGCGGGCCAAGCACAAGGAGCCTTTTTCGATATCCTTGGGGCCGATTTCAATGCGCAACGGAACGCCCTTGGCCTCCCACTCATAATATTTAGCGCCCGGCATCAACCCGTCCCGATCATCCAAACGCGCCGAAATGCCTTGAGATTTAAGCTCCGCTAGAACCGCGCGGCTTTCCTCTAGTGTCTTCGCTCTCTCCTCGTCGTTTTTATAAATTGGAATAATAATGACTTGAATGGGAGCCAACTTGGGAGGCAAAATCAGCCCCTGATCATCGGAGTGAGTCATGATTAATGCCCCGATTAAGCGCGTGCTGACTCCCCAGCTGGTGGCATAAACGTACTCCAGTTTCCCTTCTTTATTTAAAAATTTGACATCCGCGCTTTTCGAGAAATTTTGCCCGAGGTAATGGCTGGTCCCCATCTGAAGAGCTTTTCCGTCTTGCATCATCGCCTCGATGCATAAAGTATCAACGGCTCCGGCGAAACGCTCGCCCGGGGTTTTATGGCCGCGGATCACGGGAACGGCCATGACATTCTCGGCAAAATCGGCATAAACCTCAAGCATCCGAAAAGCCTCTTCAAGAGCTTCTTTTTCAGTTGAGTGCGCGGTATGACCTTCCTGCCATAAAAACTCGGCGGTTCTTAAAAAAAGGCGCGGGCGCATTTCCCAGCGAACCACATTGGCCCATTGGTTAATTAAAAGCGGCAAATCGCGATAACTTTCAACCCAGGATTTATATTGCGCCCAAATGATGGTTTCGCTGGTGGGACGGACCACCAAGGGCTCTTCTAATTCAGACTCCGGATCGACGATAACTTCGCCGTCTTTCGATTTAAGCCGGTGATGAGTCACCACCGCGCATTCCTTGGCAAAACCGGAGGCATGTTTTTCTTCCCTGGAAAAATAGGAAAGCGGGATAAAAAGCGGGAAATAAGCGTTGACATGGCCCGTCTCTTTGAAGCGGAAATCAAGCTCTTTTTGCATGATCTCCCAAATCGCGTAGCCATGGGGCTTAATGACCATGCAGCCGCGAACCCCGGAATGTTCCGCCAAATCCCCGCGCTTAACGACGTCTAAATACCACTGCGAATAATCCTTGGAGCGCGGAGTTATTCCTTCTTTGGAAGACGCCGCCCCTTTGGTTTGGGAATTCATTTCTGGGAGGCCGGAGCCGACGCGGAAGCCGCGTGAATCAAGGCCGAGGAGGATTTTCCGCGCAAGCGAAGGATATCATTATAAGTCGCAAAGAGAAGAAGCGAAACCAGAAAAACAATTCCGACTTTGTTGGTCGCCTCGATTAATCCTTGGGTGAGCTTCCTTCCCGAAATGCCCTCCCAAATATAGAGGGCCGCGTGTCCGCCGTCTAAAAGCGGAACCGGAAGAAAATTAAAAAACCCGATGGCCACAGAGATAAGGCCAATCAAGAAGAAAAGATCGTCGACCCCGGAATGGGCGGCCTTAGAAACCATTTGCATGATTCCCACCGGCCCCGCCAAATCAGGGCGCTCTCTTTTAGCGATTTTAGTGTAAAGCGTTTTGACCGTCAGCGCCGTAATGTCCCAGCACTGTTTGGCCCCGGCCTTGGCCGAAGCGAAAAAGCCTAGTTTTTCAGTGATGGTTTCCGGAACAATTCCAATCACGCCGTACCCTGTCTGTGGATCTTCCTTGGGGACGATTTGAATGGTCGCGCTTGCGTCTCCGCGGCTGTAAGTTAACTCAACGGATTTTCCGGAATCTTGATGGACCAGGTCCGCCATTTCTTTCCAGGTCGAAATCTTTGTCCCATTGATTGAATCAATGACGTCTCCGATTTTAAGTCCGGCCTGGGCCGCCGGATAACTGGTTAGCATGTCTCCGATAATCGGTTTAGAGCTCGGCTTAATTTCGCCTTTTAAAAAAATAAGCCCGGTGAAAACGCAAAAAGCCAAAACGTAATTCATGATCGGCCCCGCCATGACAATGGCCACCCGGCGCTGCCAGGACTGGGAAAAATATTCATCTGGCTTTCCCGTTCCCTCGAACATGTCTTCTCCGGCGGGCTTGACATATCCGCCCAGCGGAAGAGCGCACACCGCAAAATGGGTTCCTTTTTTGTCGGTCACCCCAAAAAGTTCCGGCCCCATTCCAAAAGCGAACTTTTCCACGCGAACGCCGAGGCGGCGACAAACGAAAAAATGCCCGGACTCATGAAGAAAAATGACGAGCCCAAAAGTAAAAACAATCGCTGCGGCGGATTGAAGAGTCGACAAGAGGTGAATCATCATAATTGGCGCGTTATCTCCTCCGCCTTTTGGCGGGCCCATTGATCGATTTCGACGACTTCGGAAAGACTCGGATGAGAATTTCTCGGCTTAAACTTTTTCATCGTTTTTTCGATTAAGCGCGGAATATCGGTAAATTTAATCTTGCTTTGAATAAAGGCGTCGACGGCGACTTCATCGGCGGCGTTGAGCACCGCCTCAAGCCCGCCGCCTTTTCTAGCCGCTTCCGCCGCCAAGGAAAGACAGGGAAAGCGGTGAAAATCGGGCTTTTCAAAGGTGAGAGAGCCTATCTCAGCCAAATTGAGAGGCTTGACGACTTGTTTTCCGCGCTGGGGATAAGTCATCGCGTATTCAATCGGAAGCCGCATGTCCGGCAAGGACATTTGCGCCAAAACCGAGCCGTCGGAAAATTCAACCGCCGAATGGATAATGGACTGATGATGAATGACGATCTCGATTTGGGAATAATTGAGGCCAAACAAATTCATAATCTCGATAGACTCA
>JAKAQV010000075.1 GCA_021819565.1 bacterium
GATCTAAAGCCGGCGTCGGCCAATAACTCAACAGCGGTTCTATCCGCCCGCCGGAATATCCGGTCTCTTCTTTCAATTCTCTCCTGGCGCAAACGACGGGGTTTTCCCCGGGGGAGAGTTTTCCCGCCGGAATTTCCAAGGTCACCTGGCGCACCGGATAGCGGTATTGTTTCACCATCACGATTCTCTTGGGGTCGATGAATGGAACGATGCCCACCGCCCCCGGATGGTCGAGATATTCCCGGGTCGCCGTTTTCCCATTGGGAAGCCGGACTTGGTCCACGCAAAAATCGACGGCCTTGCCACGATAAACCCGGCGGGTTCTCAAACGTTTCTCCAAAAGATGGTTCATAGCTTAAGTATAGCGGGATAGAACACGGCATGCAACCAGAATTTGTCCACCTGCATAATCACTCCGAATACTCTTTAATGGATGGGCTTATCCGCCTCAGCGATCATTCCGGAAAACCGTCGGCCGCTCTGGAAAGTCTCGCAAAACAAAAAGCCCGAGCGTTCGCCTTGACCGATCATGGAAATATGTACGGGGCCATCGAATTTTACCGCAACTGTTCCCAAGTGGGAATTGTCCCCATCATCGGATGCGAGATGTATTTCGCCAAAGGCTCGCGCTTTGACCGCGGCCATTCTCAAAAAGAAAACTGCCACCTGACCGTTTTGGCGCGAAACCTCGAAGGCTATCAAAACTTAATGGCCCTGGTCAGCAAGGGTTATTCGGAAGGATATTACTATGACCCGAGAATCGACAAAGAGCTTTTATCCAAACATTCCAAAGGCCTCATCGTCTTGTCCGGATGCCTCAAATCCGAAATCAGCCAGCTGATTGTCTCCGGAAATTTGGTTGAAGCGGAAAAGCTGTGCGCCTGGTTTCGCGACACGCTCGATCCCGACTGCTTTTACCTTGAAATCATGGATCACGGAATAGAAAAGCAACAACAGGTTCTCAAGGCTCTATTAGAGGTGCACGCAAAAACGAATATCCCCCTGATTGCCACCAACGACTGCCACTATTCTCACGCGTCCGATCATGACGCTCATGACGCTCGGGTCTGCATCGCCACCGGCCGGAAAATCGAGGATACCGATCGGCTTAAATTCGAGAGCCATCAATTTTATCTCAAGACAGCGGAAGAAATGCACAAACTGTTTTCTTTCGCGCCCCAAGCCCTCAATAATACCCTCAAAGTCGCCGAGATGTGCCATTTAAAAATTCCGATGGACCAGTTGATGTTGCCGCAGTTCGATGTCCCAGAAGGATTTACCCAAGATTCTTTTCTTGAAAAGCTCTGCGTGGACGGGCTTAAAAAGCGGCTAGGCGAAACCATCCCGACCAACTATCAAGAACGATTAAGCTATGAACTCTCGGTCATTAAGAGAATGGGGTTTTCCGGATACTTTTTAATTGTCAGCGATTTCATTCAATACGCGCGCTCTCAAAATATTCCGGTCGGGCCCGGGCGGGGTTCCGGAGCCGGAGCCTTGGTGGCCTACGCCCTTAAAATCACCAACATCGACCCCATTCAAAATCGGCTGCTGTTTGAAAGATTTCTCAATCCCGATCGAAAGTCAATGCCGGACCTCGACATCGACTTTGCCGACACGGGACGAGACCGGGTCATCGCCTATGTCCGCCAAAAATATGGAGAGGGAAATGTCGCGCAAATCATCACCTTTGGGTCCTTGGGCGCGAAACTCGTCATCCGAGACGTAGCCCGGGTCATGGGGCTGCCTATTTCAGAAGCCGACCGAATCGCCAAGATGATTCCAGGCGGCCCCAACATCTCCCTGCACGAAGAACTTAAAAATAACTCGGATTTAAAAGAGGCGATCAAAAATCCTTCCACTAAAAAACTCATCGATTTGGCCTTAAAACTAGAAGGGCTTAAGCGACACACCGGCGTTCACGCCGCGGGAACCGTCATAACCAAAGAGCCGGTCGTCCACTATGCCCCCCTGGCCAAAAGCTCTCATTCCGATGTCACGACGACCCAATATGACGGAGACTCCCTTGCCAAGCTCGGACTTCTAAAAATCGATTTCTTGGGTTTAAGAACCCTTTCGATTATTGACGGCGCCGTCCGCCTCATTCGAGAGAGAACAGATCCCCGATTCGATATTGAAAATATCCCGATGGCGGACCCCAAAACATTCGAGCTTTTGCGCTCCGCCCAAGCCCTTGGGGTGTTTCAATTAGATTCCAAGGGCATCCGCAATCTTCTGCGCAATCTAAAACCTAATACTTTTGAAGACATCGTCAGCGTCATCGCTCTTTTCAGGCCGGGCCCCATGCAATCTGGAATGCTCGACATGTTTGTCGATCGCAAAAACGGACGCAAGAAAATTTCTTACGCGCATCCCCTTCTTGAACCCATCTTGAAAGACACCTACGGATGCGTGGTCTTTCAAGAGCAGGTGATGGAAATCGCCAAGAAACTCGCCAACTTTACTCCCGGACAAGCCGACAGCCTCAGAAAAGAGATCTGACCATTCCATCGACAAATCCCTGGCCGATAAAATTTATGACCAGCTCGTCGAATTCGGCGGATATGGGTTCAACAAATCCCATTCCGCGGCCTATGGGCTCGTGGCCTATCAAACCGCCTACTTAAAAGCCAATTTCCCTCTGGAATTCATGACGGCCCTTCTTACCTCCGAAATCGGCCATTCCTCAGTCCAGGCCGAAGGGAAAGAGAATAAATTAGTCGTCTATATCGAAGAAGCGGAAAGAATGGGCCTTCGCGTGTTGCCGCCGGATGTCAAATCCTCGGAAGTTTTTTTCGCGCCCGAGGACGACAATTCCATCCGCTTTGGGCTTGTCGCGATAAAAAATGTCGGGCACGCCGCGGCGGAAGAAATCGTCCATGCTCGAAAAGAAAAAAACTTCTCTTCTTGGGGAGATTTCATAGGCCGCATGGGCGGCCAAGCCTTAAACAAACGCACCCTTGAGTCTCTGATTAAAGCGGGAGCCGCCGACAACCTAGACCCCGAGAAAGATATCCCGCTCAAACGCTCTCGCCTTCTGGCTGAAATAGAGCATTCAAGCCACGCCCAATCCTCCCGGCAAAAAGACATAGAAAGCGGCCAAGGACTTCTTTTTTCATCCGAAGAATTCGCTCCAACCTTAAGCCAAGAATCAAAAAAGTTCGCCGTCTTTAATGAGGCCGATATTCTTAAGTTTGAAAAAGAGGTGCTGGGGTTTTATCTTTCCGGGCATCCGCTGACCCCTCTTAAAGAGCGCTTGCTGAAATTGGCGACCTGTCCCATTTCGGAGTTGTCTAACGCCCCATCGGAAAATATCCGCCTTGCCGGAATCATCACCCAGGTCACAAAAATGACCTCTAAACGCAGCAAGGAGCCTTGGGCCAAGGCTATCCTTGAAGACTTAAGCGGAGAAATCTCCCTTTTGGCTTTTCCGCGAATTTACGCGAGCTTGGGACCGGAAAAGATAAAGACGGGTCTTGTCGTGATCGCCACGGGAAGGCTCAACGCCAAAGAAGAAGACGGCGGCGAAAAAGAGCTGATTGTCGAATCAATAGAAGATTTTGAGGCCGCTTGGCAAAAAAAACAGTTTCTCCAAATTACCCTTAACGATGCCCCGGAAGAAGAAACCTTGATCTCTCTTCGGGAAAATCTCGAAAATCACCCCGGGCCCTCCAAAGTTTTTCTAGAAATCAAAGGATCGGGCGGAGTTTTGGAGCTGGATTATTGCGTCAACATCAATCAAAATTTGTTAAAATCCATCGAAGCCCTTTTGGGCCAATCCTCATGGCAGATCAAAAGCGAATCCTAATTGCCGATGACGATCCGGAACTCTTGGAGTTGCTAAAAACCGCGCTGGGATACCAGAACCACGAAATTGTTCCCGTCAGCGACGGACGGCAAGCCCTCCAAACGGTTTTGTCCGGCAAATTCGATCTCGTTATTTTAGACGTCATGATGCCTTATATCGACGGCTACCACGTCGCCCATGAAATCTCCGACAAATTGGGAGAGAAATGTCCCCCCATTCTCATTATGAGCAGCCGCGACGTCCAGAAAGAAAAGGGAATCGCCTTGATGAGCGGAGCGGAAGCCATTTTGCAAAAACCATTTGAAGTCGCGGCTTTTCAAAACAAGGTCGCTGAAATATTAAAACGGCCCCGAGCGCAATGAACGCGGCGATTTTATCGGCCGTTGCCTTGATTTTGCCGCTTACACGGGCACAAGCTTCTTCAAATACGTCTTCTGATCCCGCCGCGCAAGTCTCTCCCCAAATGATCCCGATAAAGCCAAAGTCCCAAGCCCAGCAGGACGCTCTTGGCCTCATTCCCACTCCCACGGGCCTTATAGAGCCGGACACAATGATCATCGATGCCAACACCGCGGCCACGCTCGACCCGGGAACTTTCGCGACTCAAACACGGTTTTATTCCGGCGGAGGAGTTCTTCAATACATCTCTCTTGGCGTTTTCAATGGCCTCAATGTGGGAGCCTCGATGACCGCCGATGGACTAATCGGCAATTCATCTTCGGTGGGAGTCAGAACGCCTCAAGCGCAGGTCAAATACCGGTTTTTCGATGGCAATCATTACGTCCCCGCTTTGGCTGTCGGATATGATGGACAGGGTTATGACTATAACAGAATAACCCATAAGTATAACGACCCCGGTCGCGGCTTTTACTTGGTGGGAACTCAAGAACTTTTTATTCCGGGCCTGGTATTTTCTCCGTCGGTCAACGCCTCGGGAACCAATTCCAGCTCTATTTACGGAGCTTTGCCCGTAACCTACACCATTGAAAACAAGGTCTCAATCCTGGCGGAATGGGATAATATTCATAATTTCTCCGATAGCCGGGTCAATGTCGGCCTTCGTTTCTACATCACCAATCATTTTGACCTTGACGTGGCGGTCAGACGAGCCAATCAAAGCGGCTATTATTCCGATGGGACCTCGCGCGGGCCGGAAAGAATCATCCAACTGCGCTATGTCGGAAATTTTTAAGACCATCGAAAAATATCATAAAAAAACGTAAAATAGCGGCATGGAGGCAATCGAATGAACACAATGGCAATTCCTTCCCAGAACAAAAATTCCCGCAATCATTTTACCCAACTCAGCCCCGGAAAATTGATGGGGCTTCGGCGCATTACCGATGAAAAAAACCGTTTTAAGGTCTTGGCCTTGGATCAGTCCAACTCCTTTAGAAAAGCGCTTAAAGCCCTGCACGCCAAAGAGGGCTTGTCCAAGGAGCCAGATTACGCCGAGATTCGAGATATCAAACTTAAGATGGTCGAGATATTAAGTCCTTGGGCCACCGCCGTTCTTTTGGACGTCAACTACGCCGCCAGGCAAGCCCTCAGTTCGATGTCTTTGCCGAAGAATGTCGGCCTCATTGTTCGGCTTGAGGCCTCCAAAGATCCTGGAACGAAATCGGAATATGAGCCGGGCTGGTCCGTCGAAAAAATAAAGAAAATGGGCGGCGACGCTGTAAAACTCTTGGTATACATCGACACCGAGGATCCAGAAAACGTCAAAGCCCAAATAAATTTCGTCAAGGAAGTTTCTCTGGCCTGCGCGAAAAACGATATTCTCTTGATGACCGAAGAATTGTCGTTTCCAAGAAAAGGAGAAGAGAAAACTTCGCCTTCTTACAAAGCCCGGAAAGTCAAAAATATCCTGGAAGCCGCGCGCTTGATTGGTCCTTATACTGATATTCTGAAGCTAGAATTTCCCGGCTCCATTCAAGAAGATTCCGCATCGCAGATGGAAGACAATCTCCAGCGCCTCAATGAAGCGGCCATTCGCCCCTGGGTGCTTTTGTCCGCCGGAGAGAAATTCGATCTTTTCGCCAAACAGGCGGAAATGGCTATGCAGGCCGGCTGCTCGGGTTATATGGCCGGGCGCGCCATCTTCAACGAATCCTTCGACAACTCAAAAAACCAGGACACTTTCCTTAAGTCTACTGGAGTCGAGAGAATGAAAAAACTAAACACTCTTGTCGACAAAACCGCCCGCGGCTGGATGGAAAGATATAAAATCACCGCTCAGGATATTGCCGCGACAGTCGATCCGCAATGGTATTTAGACTCAAAGCCCAAAAATTTAAGGGCTTCCGAATCGATGAGTTCCGGAGATTATTAAATGTCGCGAAAAATCGGGATTCTGACCGGCGGAGGAGATTGCCCGGGGCTAAACCCCGCGATCAGAGGAGCAGTCATTCAAGCCTTGGATTTGGGATATGAATGTTGGGGACTTGAAGAAGGCTGGAAAGGCCTTATCGAAGGAAACGCCCGAAAGCTGACCATCGGCGATGTCGAAGGCATCGTGGGACAAGGCGGCACCATTCTTGGCACTTCAAGAACCAATCCTTTCAAAAAAGAAAAAGGAGTCGAAAAGGCTTTGGAAAGCATGAAATCTCTCGAGCTCCATTCCCTGATCGCGATGGGCGGAGAAGACACCTTGGGAGTCGCCCAAAGGCTTTATGCCGAACATCAAGTCAAGGTCGTGGGCGTTCCGAAAACAATGGATAACGATCTTTCGGCCACCGATTACACCTTCGGTTTTGACACCGCGACTACAATCGCGGTTGATGCCGCGGAAAAATTAATCGACACCGGAAAAAGCCACCGCCGGGTGATGGTTCTTGAGGTCATGGGACGAGAAGCCGGCTGGGTCGCCTTGTTTACCGGAATGGCCGCGGGCGCCGATTATATCGCGATTCCGGAAAATCCTTTTGACGAAACCGAAATGCTTGAAGAGATTAAAACGGCTTATCAGCGCAAAAAACACGCGCTGGTCGTCGTCTCCGAAGCCTTAAAATTTTCAAAGTCCGCTTTGAACGGCAACATCGTTCCGGGAAAAGACGATTTCGGCCACGCCCTTCTTAAAGAACAAGGCACCGGAGATACGGTGGCTAAAATGATTGAGAAAGGAACCGGAATCGAGACCAGGGCCGCCGTGATCGGCCATATTCAGCGCGGCGGAAAACCCACTCTGTTTGACCGCATGCTAGCCACGCGCGTGGGAATGAAATCGGCTCAGATGACCCATGAAGGGCAATTTGGTCGCATGGCCGCGATGAGAGGTTCTGAAATTATAGACGTTTCGCTTAAAGAAGCCGCCGGAACCCTCAAAAAAGTTTCTAAGGATTGGATTGTCGCGGCGCAAACTCTGTGCGCGAAAAGAGAGACCGTTTCGCGATGACCGAAGAAATCAATCCGAAATATCAGCGCCGGACAATCGTCGTCAAGCGTTCCCTCCAATTTAAATACGTCGCTCTAATCTTTCTGACTTCTCTTGTGGCCGCGCTTTTAGCCGATTTCGATGTCTATTATACCGTGGCCAAATTGGCCCTGCGGGAAAACCCGGCATTGGTCAACTCCATTTCGCACCTCTACTTGATTTTTGGAATCAAGATGTTTCTCTACCTTTTCTTAATCATCTTAACCGGAGTTTACATCTCCCATCGTTTCGCCGGTCCAGTTCACCGTTTTGAAAAAAGCGCTCAGATTGCGGCCGCGGGGGATTTGACCCATCGAGTGGCGTTAAGAACCGGAGACGAGCTTCACGAGCTTCAGGAAGAATTTAACGCGATGATGGCCAGTCTTCAAAGCCTCATCCAAAAAGACCGAAATCTCGCGCAAAGATTGTCCGATAAGCTCAATACTCTTGGCAAAAAAATTGAAAACCTAGACCCCCCGATTGAAGTTAAAGAAGAGCTGGACTCAATAAAAATCGAATTAAAGCACCTGACTCAATCCTTTAAAATTTAAATGCGCGCCCATTTGAAACCCAATATAAGCATAAGAACCCTTTTGCTCATTTTTGGGGTTCTTTTAATTTCAAAAGTTCTCGCGGCCGAAGACGAAAATTCCTCTTCACTGGCCCGGCCTTCGGTTTTTCTAAACCAGCCCGGGGCGTTTTCAGGAAATGACGAGACTTCAGCAGATGACTCAAACCCTGTCGGAGGAGTCATTGAAAGAACCCTGACGCTCAAGGATGCAGAAAGACTCGCTCTTCTCAACGACGCAACGGTTTTGTCGGCTGAACAAGATAAGATCGTCGCCGCCGAAAGAGTGCGCGAGGCGGGCTATTTATTCCTGCCCGAAGTCGGGGTTCAAGCCAGCGCGACCAAATACAACGCCCTCTATCCGTTTGCACTTCCCGCCGCCGGAAACGCGCTTTTGTTTCCCAAAGACTCGCCGGGATTTGGCAATAATTTAAACACGATCATGTTCGGCGGAGCCTACATGAACATGAATCTTTATGAAGGCGGCAGGGGAGTCAACACTTATAAATTGGCCCAAGCCGCGCAAAAACAAGCCGACAGCCGCTATAAGGCCGCGCGGATGAACGTCATTCTCGCGGTTAAGCGCTCTTTTTATCATCTGCTACTGACGCAAAAAGAAAAAGAGCTCAACCAAGATTATCTGTCCCATATCAAGACCCTTCTTCAAAACGGAAATCTGGATCTGTGGGGGCGACTAGAGGCCCAAACGCAATTAGCCAACGCCGAGACCCAGTATGCCAAAATCTCCCACAAACTTCGAATTGAGCGTCTCGAGTTTCTCAAAAGTCTCAACCTCGAGCTAGATACGCCCTTTCGGATTGTAGGCAAAATTGAAACGCGCCCGGTCACCGTGGATATTGAAAAAGCCGTTTTATGGTCATTGGAATTGCGCCCCGAACTACAATCGGAAACCTACAAAGCTCAAATGGACGCCATCTCCGTCAATCTCGCCCAATCGCGTAGAACCCCGACCGTATTTATTTCCGGGGATTATGATTTGATGACGCAAAACTTCCCGGTCGATAAAAACAATTGGGACGCGACTATTGGAATGAAGCTGCCATTCGCCTATGACTACTGGAGCGAATTGACAAAAAAACGGGCGGAGCAAAGGCAAGGAGACATTAGTCGCGCGGAACTCCAAGATCAGGTGCGCTTAGAAGTTCGCGAAGCTTTTTCCGATTTAATGTTCTGGCAAAAGCAGTATCCCATTCTTAACAACGAGTATAAAAAAATGGCGGACCTTTACGACCGGGCTTCAAAAAGCCACGGAAAGACTCTTCTTAAAATCAAGGCGCTTTCCTCTCTATTAGGCATTCAAACGGCCTATCTCAAAGCCGTCACGCAACACCTCTTGGCCAAAGCTAAACTTGAGCGGGCGGTCGGCCGAGAGATTACGCAGTGAAACGATTAAATCTCTTCTCGAAAATTCTTGGAATTTCCCTGGCCCTTCTTGTCGCAGCCCAGGCCCGAGCGGCAATGGATT
>JAKAQV010000076.1 GCA_021819565.1 bacterium
GCCCTAATTTATTCATTTACCCCGATGGGGTTTGGAAAAGCCGTGTTGGATTGGCCGATATCCCGCAAATTTTAAGCGAGCTTGGAATTTGCTAACATAATTTTCTGGGAGGCAGATATGAAATTAATTTCTTCTAAGGTTTTCGCGTTCGTGTCCATCTTTATGTTCGTCGGTTCTATGGCTTTTTGCGCGCAGAAAGCCGCCGGAACGGTTAAGCCCGCTCATGCCTCTCCCGCGGTGAGCCCCGATTTAGTTCAAGCCAAGGACGTCATTGAAGAGGCCGCCCAAAAATACCCCAAGAATGCGGAACTTGAAATTCAACTAGGCTTTATTTTTAAAAAAATGAAGCGCTACAGCGATTCAAGAAGGGCGTTTGAGGAAGCGGTCAAAATTGATCCGAAACTGGTCGAAGGCCATTATATGCTGGGTTTGATTTACGAATATAGAAAAGAGACGAAAAAAGCCCTTAAAGAATGGCAGGAATGTCTTAAGTGGGCAACGGACCCGGAAATGAAAAATACCGCGATACTTCATATTCACCATATCGACCCAAAGGTTGTCATTAAGAAAACCCCATGAGAAAAGCATCTTTTCTTTTCTTAATTGCTTCTCTCTCTGTCATTGGGTGTTCCTCGGCTCCCAACGTAGCCTATAACCCGCACTTTGATTTCGCCTCCATTCACCGGGTCGCCGTCGTGGGCTTTAGCGGGTCTGATGGAAACGCGGCGGCAGATATGATGACCCAGGCATTGGTCGCGCATGGGGCCAACGTCATTGAACGGCAACAGCTGAACGCAATTTTAAATGAAAATCACCTAGCCGCCTCGGGGATTTTGGATCCCTCCACAGTCCATCAGGTGGGAAAGATTCTCGGCGTTGACGCTCTTTTTGTCGGAAGCGTGGTCGCCAGCGCTCCCAGTCAAAGTTATGTCGTTACCGGTGCGGCGGGATACCCGGCGGTCGGTTATCCCGGCATGTACGGCTACGGGATGACTCCTATTCCGGGCAACAATGTCTATTCGCAGGGCTCGGTGATGGGCGTTCCCGGGTCTCAGATTGTCACTTCCGCGGCCCAGGTGTCGATGGTGTCTCGGATGGTGGACGTTCAAACCGGACAGGTCCTTTGGTCGGCTTCAATGACCTATCAGGGTTTGGATCGCCTGTCAGCGATTACCGATATCACGAATTCCTTTATTAATTCGCTGGTTCCCATCTGGCCGCAATTGATCGCGACGAAATCTCAAGGCTAGTTCCAAATATCGTTGATGATGGAAGCCGGTTTATCTTTTTGTCCTAAGCTCTTAAGCCCCAAAGCCGCTTCGACAGTCTTGAGTAGACTGTAATGGCTATACCACTTTCTTGAGACCGCGCTGCGGCGCACTCCTTGTCCATAGAATACCGTCAAGACGCGGTTGGCGCTTTTGTTAAACCCGTGGGTGCGGACATTATAAGAGCCGTCTTCATCGAAAGTAAAGATGAGGATCTCGTTTTTAGGCCATTGGGAGATAAGCGGGCCAAAAGCCTTTTTAAACCAGCGGTCCGCGTAGCGAGCATTGGTATTGTGCGCGTCATTCTTTAAGTCTGGAATATAAAGAGCGAAATCCGGAAGCGATTTTTTTTGGAAATCATTGAAAAACTCTTTTGCGTTGACGATTTTGTCGCACAGGGCCGGGCTTTTTTGAATGTCTTTGTAACTGAGCATTGGCACGTGTTTTCGCGCATATGTCCCGGCGTAAGATCCCAGAAAACATTTCCCTGGTTTTCCCGGATAGGCCTCGGCGTACACCTTCCAGCTTTTGTGGGCCTCATCCAATAAATCGCCGATATGGCGAACTTGAAGAGTGGCGTCGTTATCATCATGGATTCCCCAGGTGTTTCCCGAGGTCAGGGCGAGATAGTTTGGCAACGAGGGATGAGTGACGGCATGATAATTTTGGAGAAGCGCGCCTTTTTTTGCGAGAGAAGCCATAAACGGTTGCTTGGCCGCGTCTTGATAATTCGTGTTTTCAAAGATGACGATTAAAACTTTATGAAAAGGCGGAATTTTTTTCGCGGTTTTTTCGGGTTTAATGGCGGCAAAAACCGGTTGAATCATGAGCGCGATGAGAAAAATTAAATTAATCATGGAATTATTCTATCAAACGGCGAAGGCGACCAGCGATTCCTGGTCGTCTTATTTGACATGACTACAGCCTTTAATTTGTGTTAGAATGCAATGTCATATTGCACTATTTATTGGGACTTAGTTCTATAGTGTTGACCATGGTGACCCAAAGAATCAAGGCAGCTTATCGCAATCGGTTTGAAGGGTCTCTATTTTAGGATGATCTCCAATGGAAATCCAATCTAAAGTTAAAATGGCGTTGATTGTGGATGACAATGAATCAATCCGCGAGTTATTGAAACGCATCCTCGAACAAACGGGATATAAAACTCTCACCGCCTCCAGCGGGGAAGAAGCAATCCGCTTAGCAAAAAACAATTCTCCAGATGTGGCACTGGTTGACATATCCATGCCGGGGATAGGAGGAATTACGACTCTCACCTTGCTCAAGGAAATTCATCCACAGCTTGAGGTGATCATGCTCACTGGCGAAACCAGCGTAGAAACAGCATTGGAGAGCATGAAACACGGCGCTTACGATTACATCGCTAAACCTTTTGAAAAAAACGAGCTCCTCCACATAGTTAAAAAAGCACTTGAAAAAAGCGGGTTGAACCGTAAAGTGGATGAGCTGCAGGAAATCAGTCGTCTTAAATCCGAATTCTTAGCGAACATGAGTCATGAATTAAGAACTCCGCTTAATGCGATTATCGGCTACACGAGCCTTATTCTAGACCGCGTGTATGGAGAAGTTCCTGAAAAACAAGAAAAAGGACTCCGCAGAGTGGAGGTCAATGCTAAAAATCTTCTTCAACTTATCAACAACATCCTGGATATTTCCAAGCTTAATGCTGGCAGGATGCCAGTATATCTTGAGGATTGCGGAATTAAAGATTTAATTTCTGAAGTGATTGATACGATTGGAGCATTGGCAGCAGCGAAAAAACTACAGATCATCTGCGAAATTAAAGAAGATTTTGTTGCGCATACGGATAAGACTAAACTAAAACAAATCTTGATTAATCTTTCAGCAAACGCCATTAAATTCACTGAAAATGGCTCAGTTAAAATCACGGCCCGAGTATCTCCTGAAAATTCTCGAATGACGCTGGAAATCAAAGACACGGGAATTGGCATCGCTCAAAAAGATATCCCTCTTCTCTTTGAGGAATTCAAACAGTTGGATTCCTCTTCAACGAGAAAATATGGAGGAACCGGCCTTGGGCTCTCGATCAGCCGAAAATTAGCGGAACTTCTAGGGGGCACGATTCATGTTTCTAGTACGCTAGGAGTTGGATCCACATTTACGGTTGAATTGCCTTTGGGATTACAGACGACAAATGTACAGCAAACTGCCGAAGTTTTGCCAGTCACATCCGCAGCAACTACATTAGGCCAAAAAGTTCTCTTGGCCATTGATGATGACGCCGAAGTCCTGACCCTTCTTAAAGATAGTCTCAAGGGAACAGGCTATGCATTTATTGGAGCCCAAAGTGGCGAAGAGGGCGTGGCGCTTGCCCGCCAACTGCGTCCGTTTGTAATCACGCTTGATATTCTCATGCCTCACCGCGATGGCTGGTCCATCCTTCAAATCCTAAAAAATGACGCGGAATTGCGTGACATTCCAGTGATGATCGTCTCTATTATGGAGAACAAGGCCCTAGGATTTTCCCTGGGGATCACGGATTACATGGTAAAACCTTTCGAGCGTCAAGCTCTTCTAGAAAAACTTGGCGAGCTTGAACGTCGGCTCGCCCCCAATAAACTTGCCTCTGGACGCTTGAAAGTATTACTGGTCGATGCTGATGATGCCACCTCTTTAAAGCCGCTTAAGGACGCCTTAAGCATGGAAGGGTATCCCATTCAGCTAGCCACGGAATCCGGAGAGGCCCTTTCTTGCTTGATGGGAAAAGATAAGCCTGATGTCCTCTTTGTGAACCTCATGCATCCAGATATTAAGGGCTTTGAAATTTTGGAATCCATAGAGAAGGACCTCCGGCTCAAGAATTTTCCCGTATTCGCCGTCGTCTCTAAGGGCCTCACTCCCCAGAAAATGGAATATCTAGAAAGGAGAGTTGAAATTATCTCCGGAGAAAATCCATTGGATACGGCTCAAATTCTCGGACGGCTAAGACAGAAAATACTAGAAGTGGAGAAGACCAAGAAGTGAGCGCGTCTATTTTAGTCGCCGACGACGATTTTGATAATAGAACTATTGTTAGGGATGCCTTGCAGTATAAAGGCTATCGTGTTCTTGAGGCGAAAAATGGCCGAGAAGTGATCGCCCTCGCTGTTAAAGAAAAGCCGGACATGATATTTATGGATCTTTCGATGCCAGAGTTAAGCGGGTGGGAAGCGGCAAAACAACTACGCCTTATTGTGGAAACCCGAGCGATCCCCATCGTAGCTTTTACAGCGCATGCGATGCAGGGGGACAAGGATAAGGCCTTAGAATCCGGCTGCGATGATTACCTGTCTAAGCCGTGCCTTCCAAGCGAAGTGATCAGTAAAGCGGAATGCTGGATCAGAAAGGGTAAACCCAGTGCCTAAAATCTTGATCGTGGATGATGATTCCGATAATCGGGAAATTCTCAGGGCGCGCCTTCAGAAAGGGGGATATGAAATTCTTGAAGCGATCAACGGAACCTCTGGCTTGGACGCGGCACGGACTCAGAATCCTGATCTTGTGATCCTTGATGTGATGATGCCAAAGATGGACGGGTGGCAGGTTTGCCGAGCTCTTCGGGATGACCCTAAAACCAAGGCTCTCCCTGTCATTATGCTTACCGCAAAAAATCAACAGATTGAAGAAATGCGTGGATGGGAAAGCGGCGCCAATGAATACGTGACAAAACCCATCGACTACGATGAATTCATGCGGATACTCAGCAAATTTTTCCCGATCGCCGATGAAAAAGGAATTTCCCATGGATGATTCCTCCGCGCGGGAAAACGCGGGCGCGACGCCGAGACGAACAGTGGATTTACTCTCCCGAAAGATTCCACACAACATTCTTAAGTTAATTCCTTACGAAATGATGCGACGTCACCAGATGTTGCCCTTCGACTTGCGGGATGGAAAACTTTTAGTCGCCATGGCCGATCCCGATGACATTGCCAGCATGAATCAAGTCCGGATTTTAACAGGATATGAGCCGGAAGTCTTCTCAGCTTCATCAACGGAAATTATCGAGAGCCTAACTCGCTCTTTTGAAGGCTTAGGGATCGATATAACCTCCGATGCTTTTGGACTTTCATTTCTTATCAGCAACTCTAAAAAATCAGGTATCCCCGAAGCTGGAAGCATTGTCGATAAGCTCATTGATATCGCTATTGATGGAAAAGCCAGCGATATTCACATCGAACCGCAAAGCCGGAGTTTTTTTGCGCGTTTGAGAGTGGATGGGGTGCTCAACACCGTTCACTCATTTCCGAAGTCTCTCCAGGCCTCCGTGTCATCCCGTATTAAGGTGATGGCCGGACTAGACATCGCGGAAAAACGCCTGCCCCAAGATGGGCAATTCCACCAGACGCATCGCGACAGAGAAATAGATTTTAGAGTGTCAACCTTGCCTGGAAAATACGGAGAAAAAATTGTAATTCGGATTTTAGATAAATCGAGTTTAAACTTTGGCCTGGATAGACTTGGTTTTGACCCTGAAACGCAGGGGATATTCGAATCTTTAGTGGAAAAACCCCACGGATTGATTTTAGTCACGGGACCAACGGGAAGCGGAAAAACCAGTACGCTTTACGCCACTCTCAACCGTCTACGCTCCCCTTTAAAAAACATTATCACGCTTGAAGACCCAGTGGAATACGAGATTCTCTCTGGAGGAGCGGGAAATGAGATCGGGATTACTCAAGTCCAGGTGAACCCCAAAATCGGGTTTACTTTTGCTTCTGGGTTGAGAGCCGCCTTACGCCAAGATCCTGACGTGATTATGGTAGGCGAAATCAGGGACAAAGAAACAGCCGAAACAGCGATGAAAGCGTCTTTAACTGGACACCTTGTTCTTTCAAGTCTTCACACCAACGATGCGCCAAGCGCCTTAACCCGATTGAGAGACATGGGCATCGAGCCTTATCTCATCGCATCAACCGTAATTGGAGTTCTAGCGCAGCGCTTGCTGCGGCTTCTATGCAATTCCTGTAAAGAGCCTTACAAACTTCCCGAACGATTGGCGCGAGAACTGTCCTCAAATCGACGAGATTCATCCCAAACAGTTTTTTATAGGGCCAAAGGCTGCCGTGATTGTCACGGGACTGGATATTCCGGCCGATCCGGAATTTTTGAACTTCTATCTATGACCGAACCCCTGAAGCATGCCATTTATTCAGGGGCAAGCCTCGCGGAAATTTATCAATTTCTCCAAAGCAAGGGATTTAAAAATTTGAGGGCAATTGGGCTAAAATCTGTTGGGAGCGGCCTGACCAGCGTTGAAGAAGTTTTTCGGGTTACCTCTGAATAAAAAATTTTTAACGCTCATTTACGTTGACGGGAAACGAATAGCTGAAGCGCTGTGGTTGGAAGTAGTTGTGGGTGCCCCAGAAAATTCGCTAAAGCAATAAAGCTGAATGATGGGGCGGCTAAACGGAATAATAAGACTTAAACTCCGGGCCTTTTGGATGAGAGTGGGCCAGGTGTTTTAAAAAGGCGAAAGCCAGATGGGAAAAGGCGTGCGCTTCTCTCAAATGGGGGCGGGTTTTTAAGAAACCTTGAAGAATGGACGAGGGACGCTTAAATGAAGAGGGAGAAAGCGCCTCTCCGTCCAAGGTTTCAAGAGAGGTGCGGCAAGGATTTTTAATTCCCAGTTTTACGCAGGCGAGATTTGCCGTCTCTTCGGCCATGAGCCTAAAATCCGACATCTTGCCTCCGCCGATCGTGATCAAACCCGCAAGATTGTCCCGTTTTTCGTGATCTAAAACCTCAAAGCCGCGCGAGAGGAGTTTTTCGTTTCCTTTTTGCGCTAAAATTGGGCGCGCGCCGACGACGGTTGAATCGTATTGGACCGGCAATGACGGCAAATAGTGGAGGGCGGTTTTAAGAAGATATTGGATTTCTTCTTGGGAGGTCTTGATCTCTCCGGGCTTTTCATCGGTGGCGATATCGGTTGGGCCAATTAAGGTTCCCTGCGGGGAGGGAATGACGAAAATATATCGTTGGTCCATGGTTTGAAGGAGAAGGCCAAAGGGGATCAGTTTCTCTTGATAGACCAGATGCGTTCCCTTTTGAAGGCGAAGCGGGATCCGGATATCGGCCAAACCTGCCACTTCGTCAATCCAGGGGCCGGCGGCGTTGATGAGAATTTTTGCGTGAATTTCTTCTCCATTCGATTTAAGGCCGATTATTCGGCGGTCTTTTAAAATAAATTCATCAAGCCCGCGCCCTTCCTCGATTTGAGCTCCGTATCTCCGGGCGGATTCAAGATTTTTTTTAACCAGCTCTACCGGATTAACCCACCATTCATCAAAAGAAACCGCTCCGATGAGGCCTTCCGCTCTAAGTCCGGGAATCAAGGAAAGGGTTTCTTCTTTGGAGAGCCTTAAATGCCTGAGCCCGCCTTTCATGGGCTGAAATTGATCGTAAGATTCTAGCAGGGTTTCGACCGTTTCAATTCCATGGGCATGGCCTTGATAGACGGGCCAAATAATCGGCAGGCGGATGAGATTTTTTTGGGCGATTTGAAGAATGTTTCCGGAATCCCAACAAGTAATTTGAGTGGTGAGCCGATCATACATTAAGTAGCGGAGCCCGCCGTGGATCATATGGGAAGATGAGGCCGTGGTCGCTTGCCCGAAGGATTTTTTTTCAAGGATAAGCGTTTTAAGCCCGCGCATGGATAAATCGCGGGCCAGCCCCGCGCCCGTGATTCCGCCGCCGATGACGACAATATCAAAATTTCTTATTTGAGTTTCTCCCGGGCTAGTATTTCAGCTCTTAGTTTTAGTTTTTGGATTTTTCCAGTCGCCGTTTTGGGAAGCAAAGAAACAATCTCGATTCGGCGCGGAATTTTATAATCGGCGATTTTATCTTTAATAAATTCGCGGATCTCTTTGGCGCTTAAACTGCGGCCTTCTTTTAAAACGACAAAGGCCGCCACTTCTTCTCCCCAGCGCTCATTGGGCAGCCCGATCACGGCGGCCTCAAGGATTAACGGGTGGCGATAGAGGGCTTCTTCGACTTCCTTGGGATAAATATTTTCTCCGCCGCGGATAATCATCTCTTTAGAGCGCCCGACGATAAAGAAAAACCCGTCCTGGTCTTGGTATCCCAAGTCTCCGGTGTAAAGCCAGCCGTTTTTGACGGTCTTTTGTGTGGCCTCGGGATTATTCCAATAGCCTTTCATGACATTTTCGCCTTTGACGGCGATTTCTCCGGTTTCTCCCCGCGGGAGCTCTTGACCCTGGGCGTCTAGAATCTTCATTTCCTGATTTTTTAGGGAAAGTCCGATGGAGCCGATTTTTCTTTTTTGGGGCGGCGGCGGGTTGATCGAGGAAACGCAGGTGCCCTCGGAAAGCCCGTATCCCTCCAGGATATAGGCGTTAAATTTTTTCTCAAAGCGCTCAAAAATCTCGACCGGCATCGGAGCGGCGCCGCAGATGCAAAAGCGAAGAGAGGATAAATCGTAGTTGGCGGATTCCGGAACTCCCAAAAGGACGGAGTAAACCGAGGGAACTCCGCTAAAGGCGGTGGCTTTTTTTGAGGAAAGAGTTTCAAAGAATTCTTTCGGCGAGAATTTGTCCATCAAGACCATCGCCCCGCCGCAATAGAGCGGAGACAACAGGGTGACGACTTGGGCGTTGACATGAAAAAGCGGGAGGAAACACAAAAACCGGTCTGATTCGTTCATCTGGGTCGCCGCGACAAACTTTTCGACGTCAAAAAGATAATTGCGATGGGTCAATTCCGCGCCCTTGGGGAAACCGGTCGTGCCCGAAGTGTAGATCAGCGTCGCGGAATCGGGCCTCGGAGAATCGGGAACCGGGCCCAATTCCAGCCAAAAGTTCTTGTTTTCTCCGATAGGAACGTTTAAAGCTGTCTTGAGAGTGGGAATATGTTTAAACGGATTTCCCGATGCCTTGTGATCAGATCCGATTACTAAAATGGATGAGCCGGAGTTTTTGAGGTTAAGCGAGATTTCCTCTTCT
>JAKAQV010000077.1 GCA_021819565.1 bacterium
TCCGAACTCAAGCGACAGATGGAATTGGGAAACCCTCAAGAATCTCTTGAGAATCCGGAGGAGAGTAGGGCCGCAGAAAACCCTTCTTTGAACCGTCGCCGCGATGGGAAAGTTTCTCAAGCTTCTTTGAGTTCTAAAATTGGGGCGGCAGTAGCGTCTTTAAAAGAGAAAGCCAGCGTCCTCAAAAATAATCTTGCGGATTTTATTTCTTCGGAAAGCAGTTTTAGAAGTCTCGGGAAATTGTTTGACCACTCAACGGGCGCTCGAGATTTCCTTGGGAAAAACGTTCAAGAAAATTCTGTCTTTGATGGGGGACATTCGCGGACAATAGAAGAGGCTTATCCGGGACAGCTTCCGACCGATATATTGCCCCAGGCCTACGATCTTCGGCTGAGCGTTAATCCGGAGACCCAAGAGTTTTCGGGCGAGGCGACGATTCAGGCCGTCGTTAAAAAGGAAACGGATCAAATTATTCTTAACGCCGCCGACATGAATATCTCTGAGGTTCGGCTCAATGATGCGTTAATTCCCCAAACCCAAATTCATTTCGACCAAGAAAAACAAATATTGACGATTGATGCCGGAAAGAAACTGCCCTTGGGGCCGATATCTCTCGACTTTCGCTATTCGGCCAAGCTCAATCAAAATTTAAGGGGGCTTTACTTATCTCAGGCCAAACATGACGGCAAACAAGAAAATTACGCTTTTAGTCAATTTGAGCCGGCCGATGCGCGAAGGATGTTTCCCTCTTGGGATGAGCCATTTTTTAAGGCGAAATTTAAGCTGACCGTGACGGCTTCAAAAGACTTGTCGATTGTCTCGAATATGCCGGATCTCTCCCGTAGCGAAAATGGAAATTCGCAGACCGTGTCTTTTGCGGAATCTCCCAAGATGTCGACTTATCTATTGGCCTTGGCCGTTGCCCGGCTTGATTCCAAAAGCAGAATGGCCGGAAAAACCCTGGTCCGGGTTTGGGCGCGGCCCGAGGACATGGGGCAAGTCGATTTTGCTCTGCGGGAAGCCGCGGAAAACTTGCTTCATTTAAACGAGTATTACGGAGTCAATTATCCGCTTCCTAAACTCGATCTGGTCGCGGTTCCTGATTTCGACGCGGGGGCGATGGAAAATTGGGGATCTATTTTCTTTAGAGACGCCGCTATTTTTACCGATCAAAGGTCTTCGCTGGGAGTTAAAAAGAACGTCGGAATTACGGTCGATCATGAACAGGAACATCTGTGGTTTGGCGATTTGGTCACGATGAAATGGTGGGATGGGCTTTTCCTTAACGAGGCTTTCGCCGATTTCAGGTCTTATAAGACCATGAGCGAGCGCCATCCCGATTGGCATATCTGGGAAAATTTTCTGGAACAGACGCGCTTGGCTTTATCCGTTGATTCTTTGAGAAATACGCGTCCGATATTTTCCCCGGTTTCTTCTCCTCAACAGGCGCAGGCGATGTTTGACGCTTTGACCTACAACAAGGGCGGAGCCTTTTTGCGGATGCTGGAAAACTATTTGGGAGATGAGAACTTTAGAAAAGGCCTCCATAATTATTTGACGAAATATCAGTATCAAAACACCGAGAAAGAGGATTTGTGGAGAGAACTGTCCCAGGCCTCCGGTCAAGATGTGGCCGCAATCGCCAACGATTGGATTGGAATACCCGGCTATCCTTTGCTGTCGATTTCTTCCTTGTCTTTAGACAACCGAACTATCCGTTTATCCCAGCGCCGTTTTTCCGCGCACGGACAAGCCGAGAGCGGAGATTCTATTTGGAATATCCCGGTCGTTCTTAAGTATAAAGATTCATCCGGCGTTCATTCCTATCGCGTGAATTTAAAAGAAAAAGAGATGACCGTAAACCTTCCGTCTCAAGGCGCGGTTCTCTGGGTTTACGGAAACCAGGATCAGACCGGATTTTATCGGACCGCTTTGGATTCAAGGCTTGAAGGGGCTCTGGAAAACTCGATTCAAGATTTAACTCCGATTGAACGCTCGGGTTTTCTTAACGACCTGTGGGCCGAGGCCAAGGCTGGAGATCTTCCTATGTCTGTTTTTCTCGACGCGCTTGAAAAAATGAAGTTGGATGACAGCGGCGTCGTTTTGCGGGATGTCGCCGGATATTTGCTGACGCTTAATGACTTCTTGGCCGATTCCCAGGATCGGCCTTTAATGCAAAAATGGGCTCAAGAAATTTTACTCCCGCATTGGCAAAAATTAGGGTGGGGAGCCCCCAATGATTCAGAAGAGATTAAATCTTCCCGCGCCGCTGTTCTTTTGGCTTTGGGGCAGATTGCGCCGACTCCGGAACTTTCCGCTCAAATTCAAGAGCGCCTCAATGAGTATTTAAAAGATCCCAACGCCCTTGACCCCTCCTTGGTTAGCGTCGTTTTAGATCTTGGGGCTCAGAGTGGAGACGAGGTGCGCTTTGAAGACTACCGCCAGAGAATGGATGCGGCTAAAACGCCTGAGGAGAGAAACAACTTCCAGATGGCGATGACCGATTTTAAACAGGACGCTTTGGCCCAGAAACTCCTTCAAATGAGCTTGACTGACGAAATCCGGGGTCAAGATTCCTGGAAATCGGTCAGCGGTCTTTTGTCTAACAAGGACGCGCAGGGGACGGCTTGGGAATTTGTGAAGGCTCATTGGGCGGATTTTTTGAAAAAAGCCGGCGGCCTGGGAGCGCTGAGAATCATTGGTTCTCTTTCCAATCTATGGTCGCGCCAGTGGTTAGATGAGTTGCGAGCCTTCTTTGCCCAGCCGGAACATCAGCTTCCTGGCGCCGACAAGCAGACAAATCAAACCTTGGAAGCCGTTGAAATCGGAGTTCACTTTAAAGAAACTCAGTCGCAATCTTTGTCGGCCTGGCTTAAATCCCACGTCGTGGATCGCTAGTCCCTTTAGTCCGGCAATTTGACCAGGGATTCAAAATCCGCCAGGCTCTCGATTCCGGTTTTAAGGTCCTTGATTCGAATTTGGTTTTGCTTGGCTTCATCGGGGCCGAGGATAAGGGCGTAGCGGGCTTTTTTTTGGTCGGCGTATTTAAATTGATTTTTGAGTTTGGCCGCTCCCGGATAGAGATCGACGGATTGCCCTAAATTTCGCAGTTTTGAAGAAAGCTCAAGGGTTTGAGACAGCATTTCCTCCGAGAAAACCGCGATAAAAAATTTGGGTCCGGGGGTCTCATCGGAATGTCCCAATTCCTCAAGCAAAAGAATCAAGCGTTCAAAACCAATCGAGCCTCCGCACGCGGCGATTGAGGAAACGCCAAATTTTTCCAAGAGTCGGTCGTATCTGCCGCCGCCGCCCAGAGAACCGGACAATTTTGGATGGCGAAATTCAAAGACCGGGCCGGTGTAATAGTCAAAGCCGCGCATGAGTGAAGGCGTGATTTCAATGTGGGCGTTTTTGTTTAAACGGGAGATGGAAGATGAAATTTCTTTTAAATGCGCATAGGAAGAGGGGGAAACTTCAGCGTAGCGGTTTTCGGAATTATCCATTAAAAGAGACTGAACGGCTTGAGAAGCTTTTTCGCCCGCGAGAATAGAGAGTTCTTGGTTGATTTTTTCGCGCGGAATCTTATCGAGCTTGTCAATGAGAATACAAGCTGAAGCTCTTTTGTCTTCCGGAATCCCGGCCTGTTCGAGCGCTTGGTAAACCAAGGAACGATCGTTAAGAAAAACGGTCATGCCCTCGATTTTAAGCGCCTCAAAGACCTTAAGAATCGCCGATATAATTTCAAGCTCGCAAGCCCAGCTATTGGAACCGATAATATCCAAATCGCATTGAGTAAATTCCCGGTAGCGGCCTTTTTGGGCTCTTTCCGCTCTCCAGACCGGGGCGATATGGAAAGCCTTAAAAGGTTTCGGCAGATCGTTTTGATGAGCGGCGTAAAAACGGGCGAGCGGCAGGGTCAAATCAAAGCGCAGTCCGAGATCCGCGAGTTCTTCGGATTTTGCAAGGGCTTCTGTTAATTTTTCCCCGCGCTTAAGAACTTTAAAGATCAGTTTCTCGTTTTCGCCTCCGCCTTTTCCGGTGAGGACCTCGAGATTTTCAAGAGCCGAGGTTTCAATCGGCTCAAACCCAAAGGAGCGATAGATGCGGGAAATGGTTTGGGAAACTTTTTGGCGGAGTTCGAGATTTCTTGGTAAAAAATCGCGAAACCCGGATGGGGGGGAGGATGAAAGAACCATGGGTTTATTTTATTAAATAGTTTTAGGTAAAATCTGATGAGGGGTGAAAACGCAAGGAGGCCTTATGTCCCAGCTCAAAGAAAAAGAAGAATTGGTTTCGCTGAAAGTGTCCGATCAAACGACGATGCAGGCTTATGTCGCGCGGCCTAAAAATCCCAACCATCGCGCAATGATCGTCGTCCAAGAGGCTTTTGGGGTCAACGATTACATTAAAGATGTCTCCCGCCGTTTTGCGGATTTAGGATATCTGGCTATCGCTCCGGAAGTTTTTCACCGCTCCGCGCCAGCCGGTTTTACCGGGTCTTACACGGATTTTTCGGCAGTGATGCCGCATATGCAGGCGATGACTATTGAAGGTCTTGAGGCGGATTTGCGCGCCGCATATGATTTTTTAAAACAAAATTCGGCGGCGGTTTCAGACGGAATCGGCTGCGTCGGCTTTTGCATGGGCGGGCGAGCCGCCTTTGTCGCCAACTCCATCCTTCCTTTAAAATGGGCGATTTCGTTTTACGGGGCCGGCATTGGCCCAAGCCCGATGGGCCCGGGGCTTTTAGACCGCGTACCGAAATTAAGCGCCCCGATGCTTTTTTTCTGGGGCGGGAAAGACGGGCATATCTTGCCGGAACAGACCCAGGCCGTGACCCAGGCTTTGCGCAAGGCCGATAAACCTTTTGTCAATGTGGAGTTTTCCTACGCCGATCATGGGTTTTTCTGCGATGCCAGGTCAAACTATCATCCCAAGGCCGCGCCTCAAGCCTGGTCCCTCGTTCAGTCTTTCCTTCAAAACGGCGCTTGATCCGGGTAAGATATCCTTTAATCCCTTCTCTCCTTAGGGATGAGGGGGACAAGATGCTTAGGCTCTGGTTAAAATTGATCCGGCCAACGCCGTGCGCCGTGGATGATGGCGAGCAACTCAACTCTGTTCGCCTTGAGGCGATAGGCGATAATCAATGGGGTTCCCGTGACAATGATTTCTCGCGTGTCCTTGACCCGGCCAGGTCGGCCTATTTCTGGATGCCGGGCAAGATTTTGAGTCGTTTTTTCAATCCGTGCGAGCATTTGGCTGGTGGCGGATGGTTTTTCTTCATGGATATAGGCGTAAACCTCGTTTAAGTCCAATAGCGCCAATCGAGTCCAGAGAACTTTCACTTGCGCTTACGCTTGCGGGAAAAGACAGC
Organism: bacterium; assembly: GCA_021819565.1. Classification (GTDB taxonomy): domain Bacteria; phylum Elusimicrobiota; class Elusimicrobia; order UBA1565; family UBA9628; genus JAKAQV01. Next base: position 5,375 of record JAKAQV010000077.1, read on the forward strand.
CGAGACTTCGGAATCTTTGGCGAAATCTCCGGAGTCAGCTTGGCGCAGTCCCTCTTGAATATGGGCTGCTTGCCATTGATGGAGTTGAATATAATTGCCGACAGCCTCATTGAGCGCGTAGCTTCGGTCGCGGTTCATTCCGGCCGCGATGGCATCTAAAGTCTTTCTTGCCCGCGCGTCTATTCGAAACGTGATCGTTTGTTTGTTCATGGAGGAGCCTCTCAAATCTGTATTACAATAGCTTACATCATAATACACTGGAATTCAAGGGGCACGGCGTGGCTAATTGGGGGAGAGCGTTTTAAGGCAGTCGTCGAGGGCTTTCTCGATAGGGCCAGCCTTGGATTTATCCGCGAGAGAATCGAGATTAATCCGCACGTTTTCCGCCGCGCAGAACGCTGCGGCTTTAAGAAGATGAAGGGCGCAGTTTAGATCGGATGAAACGGAATTCTGAACTAAATTTTTTAGTTCATTTGTTTCTCTGAGAGCCTGCCGGGATGTTTGCGCGGTTTTAAGCGGAACCTCGGCCGCTTTAAGCAAGGCCGAGTCGATTATCTGGCGTCTTTCGGGATTGTCTTTCGGAACCGAAAAAGCCGCCATCACTTGATCGAAAGATTTAGCGTCTTCCTCGGCGAGCTTTTCAAGGACGCTTTTGGTGTCTGTAATTTCGTTTTTGCTTTTCTCGATTGCGGGACGCTTGGAAGGATCTAATTTTTTTGATTTGAGCGTGACGGAGGCGGCCATTAAAGCCAAGGCGCATCCCATGGAGCCGGCAATTGCCGCGGCCGAACCTCCGCCCGGGGTGGGATCGGTATTTTGAAGCGCGTTTGTGAGCGCTTTTGAGCTTTCCAGCCAAGACCGGTTTTCCGCGCCGGTTTTGGGTTTAAGCCTTCTCTCGAGAATCTGGGCATCGGGCTGGAAATTTTCAAGGTTGAGGGAATCAATGGCGAAATTAACCAGCGCGTCCTGCGGAACAAGGCCGATGATTTCGGCGCTTAAGACCTTCGCCTTTTTTTCCGCGGCTAGTTTTTGAGCTTCTTGGATGACGCGCGCCATTCCGGTGGTTTTGTAATCGGTCAAGACCGTCGAGATTTGGACTTGATTTCGGGCTTTGAGAAAAATTTCTTTGGCCCTGACCGCCGCAAGCCCGCCTCCCGATGCGCGGATGCGCTTGGCAATGTCTTTTCCAGCTTCAAGGTTCGTGAGATCAAGATTGATGTTAAAATTGACGATCTGCTCTCTCGCTCCAACGGCGACGGCCCCGGCGGTGGGATGAATTTTGTTGGGCCCAAAATCCGGAACTTTTTCGGGATCTTTGCCGATGAGTTCTTTAAGACCCTCAAACTGCCCCTTGCGGACGTTCGCCAAGTCTTTTCGATTGGGGTTTTGGGCCGCTTCGCCGTAGAGATAAACCGGAATTTGAAGCTCTCTGCCGATTTTATCTCCCAGTCGTTTGGCCAAGGCGCGGCAGTCTTCCAGCGTCGATTCTGAAACGGGAATAAAGGGAATGACGTCAATTGCGCCCATCCTAGGATGTTCGCCTTTATGATGGTTGAGATCGATAAGCTCCGCTGATTTTTTTGCCACTAAAAAACAGGCTTCTAGCGCGGCTTCAGCGGGCGCGATAAATGAGAGGACCGAACGATTATGATCGGCGTCATTTTCAATGTCGAGAATCGTCACTCCCTCGACTTCGGACGCGGCGGAGACGATGGACTGTATTATCTTTTGGTCTTTTCCTTCCGAAAAATTCGGCACGCATTCAATGAGTTTCATAGCCCTATTATATAGATTAATCGCGGAAAAAAGGGGACAGCCCCCTTTTTATCTGCCGGGCAAAGCCTGGCCGGAGACATACTTATGGATGAGGCTTGAGACCAGGGTCTGATAGGGAATGCCTTCTTCCACCGCTTTGGCCTTGATCCCCTCGATGTCCGCCTTTGAAATCCGGATGTTCATTCTTTGGTCTTTCCTCAGGGTATTTCTCGCGATTTCTTTGTAGCGGTTGAGTTGCGGCAGCTTGAGCTTGACCGGCTTCCACTTCCCGCTTTCAATGGCCGCTAGTATTTCCCGCTCTTCTTTGTCTAAACGAGCTTTTTTCATTTTAGAGTCCTCCCGATAAATAAAGTTTGGTCATCTTTTCGCTGGGAATGATCGTTTTAAGAAAAATTTTATTCTTATCTTCTACGAAAGGAACGATATAGATATAATTTTTGACGATGACGAGGAACTGTTTTTGATGAATAAACCGGCCTAGCCCCGGGGCTATGGCCGCAACGGCGCCGGACTCGATATAAGACGTGATCGCTTCAAAAGAAATGCCTCTTTCCTTGATGAGTTTTTTATTTTTTTCCTCGCTCCATTCAAGCCTTATTCTCACATTTTAAGTATGCCATAGTGTGTGCCTAATGTCAATACGCATAGAGGGGGCGTATTTTTAGCGTTTCCTCTCCTCTAAAACGGCGCGGCGCCAGTTTTTTCTGGGTTTGCCGCCAGTAAAAAGGGGGCTGGCCCCTTTTTTTATTAATCGTGGAATCTTAAAATTCTCTTTTCCTTTAAAGATGCGAAGATAATTTATGTTCTCCCTATTGACGAAATGAGCGCCAAGGATTACACTTATTGCGATGTTGCGCATGCTAAATAATATTAACTTCAAAAATAACCAATTCACCTTGGCCTAAAAAATGGGGGAACGTCATAGGCTGGACCTGTCCATTTAATACTGGGCATTTCTCTGGCGTGGGAGGAATTGGTATTGGTATCGGCGGCGGCGCTTCTTCAACTGTAACACAGACCATTCTGTTAACTACTTGGAGTGATTTATTAAACAAATTCGGCTTTTAGGAGAGAAAAAATGACAGATACAGCTACTAATCTTAATAATCTAGTTCAAGGCTTGGTCATGTTGGCCCTGGGTGTAATCATGTTCCTCATGCGTAATGAAGCCTACGCACGCGCACTTAAATCAAGCGCAGCGTTTTGGAATGTCGATTACATTGGCAAGAAGTCCGGTACAAAGGTTGGCAGAATCCTCACAAAAATTATTGTTTATTCGATAAGTTTTGTTTTTGTCGTAGGTGGTTCCAGCTTTGTTTGGACCGCCTGCCGCAATTTAATGCGCTGACAAAGAAAAGGAGAGAGTTAATCATGGAACGTCTAGACCATCTTTTAAAGGCAGGAGTGGGTTTTGCGGGACTTATATTCTTTATGGGGATGAGAAAGAGACTTCTTGATGCCAATGGAAAATCCCATAAAGTGCTGATAAAGAAAAGTCCCCAATGGGCGCAAAATATTGCCTCCCTAATTTTATTCTTCCCACTCTGTCTCGGGATATGCGTTGAGTTGTTCCGAATATTCGATCCTGGTTTTATACTTTCTCGACGAATGGGTTTTATTTTTTCAGGGGGTTGCCTCGCGGGGCTCATGCTTTTGGCATTGGGCATAAAAATTTATGCAATGTTCTCGAAAAAGCAGGTTAAGGAATAATCTCATGAGGGAAATAGGGGCAAAGCCCGTGAACAAACAAAAACGCTGGGGATACTTTCTTCTCTACATGGCTTTGTTGTGGGGAGTCGTCAATATTCAGCAGGGATATAGATATCTTCAAGGCCCATTTGCAAAATATCTAATTTTGGCTGGCGTTATGTCTCTGTTGGCATATTTCGAACGCCGGAAACATTTATCATCCATGGTGGCCATATTTGGAATCTGGTACGCTTTAATGGGGATTGCGCCCATGATTAAACTACCC
>JAKAQV010000002.1 GCA_021819565.1 bacterium
ATCATAAATAAAGGGTTCTCCTCCCGTGAAATAGAAGCGCCTGACTCCGAGATCGAAAGCTTCGTCAATCGCTTTTAAATAAAAGTCTTTGCTCTCTCCTTTCTCGCCGTGGGGGTCGGAGGAAACCAGGCAATGAGAACAGGACAGATTGCAGGTTTGAAGAAGATGTATCCAAAACTCTTTCAATTTTCCCATCTTTAAATGTCGTGCGCGTCCTTCATAAGGGGGGCGATTGAAGGGCTTTGGGGAAATAATTTCTTTTCTTTCGGCTTCGCGCAAAAAAGAGTGGATGTCCCGCCAGGTTTTTCCATAGTCCAAGCCGGTTTTTTGGGAGTAAAGCCTTAAAATTTCAGAGACTGGATTTTTCCCATCGATAAGATCCAAAATATTTTTCCCTCGCTCATCGGTCGAGACCCAGTTTGGAGAATCAGGGTCAAGGGCGAAATAAAGCCCGTCTTTTTGCCAGCAGTGAAGCTCTGGCTTGTAAAAAATCGTGTCGGCTTTGATTTCAATGAGTTGTGTTTCCATGTATTTTCTCCTGTATTCCTTATTTTAATTTTTTAAAAGCCCAATAAGCCGCCATGCCCATCATCCCGGAGACTGGCAATGTAATGACCCATGCCGCTAATATCTCGCCCACCGTTTTCCAATCGATGGTCTTTTCTCCGTTGCGGAGGCCGATTCCCATGATGCCGCCGCTGGCGACATGAGTTGTCGACATAGGCCAACCTGCGATTGCACCTATGATGACCAACATGGATGTCGCGAGATTGGCGGCAAAACCTTCCAGATGGTCCATTTGTGTAATCTTCTCGGCGAGTGTTTTCGTCACCTGTAGACCCATGGCGATTGCTCCCGAGGCCATTGCGGTGGCTAGAATCAGAAAAAACCACTTTGGCGCGATATGAGTTTGAGGGTCGAGGATATAGTAGAAGATAAACCCGAAGGCGGCGATTTTTGGAGTATCGTTGAGCCCACGCGCGAAGCCGCTTGACATCGCGCTCATCCAATGCGCCCAGTGACAGTTGAGACAATATTTTTTGCGGCAGAGCCAAAACAATCCCTGAAAGATCAAACGGGCCGCGACAAAAGCGGCGATGGGGGAAACAAGGAGCGGCAGGACCACATTTCGCGTTAGACTTGACCAGAAGACGTTGCGAAAGCCAAAGGCGTAGACGCCAGTCAAAATGACGCTGCCTACGATGGCGTGAGTGGTAGAGACTGGAAGTCCGATTTTCGTCGCCATCAGAATCCAGAGAATGGCTCCGGCGAGAACCGCTAAGGCGAAAATTTCGTTGATTTTAATATGCGGAGACAGCATTCCTCTGGTGAAAAGGAGAGTCATCTTGACGGCCCAGGCGGAAGCGAGGATCGCTCCCGCGGCAGTACTCAGGGCGACAAGGATCACGGCCCTCTTGTAACTTGACTCACCGCTTCCGACCAAGGTGGCGATGGACTTTGATATATCGTTGGCGCCGTTGACGAAAGCGAGAGCTGCCGCGCCAGTTATTCCTAGAAGCGTGGTCAAGTCCATGGTCACACAAGTAAGTCGGACAAATTTGTAAAATGTTACAACCCTATGCCAACCGATATCTCTAAAGACGATATCCGGGCTCTCAAGGAGGGCCGGGACGGCGCGATGGCAGAATTGGTCAACTCCCATACTCAGACGCTTTTGGCCGTGAGTTTTGCCATGGGGTTTTCCCAAGCCGACGCCGAGGAACTCGCACAGGAAACCTTCGCGGCCTTCTTAAGTGCGCTTGATCGCTTTGAAGGGCGATCCCAAATTAAGACCTATCTTGTCGGAATCCTTTATAATAAGGCCGCGGATTTCCGCCGAAAAAGCTATCGCGAGGAAAGCCTTGACAAAATTCAAGATGACTTTGAAAAGCGTTTTAACGAGAGCGGCCTGTGGTCTCGCCCTCCCTTGGGCCCAGAGGAAAGCGTCTTGACCGGAGAGATCAAGGAATTGATCGCGCAATGTGCCGAGGGCTTGACCTTAAGCCAAAAAACGGCGTTTTTCCTTCGGGAATCGGAGGGAGAGTCCTCCGAGGATATCTGTAACATTTTGGGCGTTTCCTATACCAATTTACGGGTGCTTCTCTACAGAGCCCGCATCAAGCTGCGGGAGTGCCTGGAAAAGAAATGGGAAAGCGGGAAACATGATTAAACGCCTGATGCCGTCTTGTCGGGAGGTGTCCGAGAAAGTTCTTGTCGGAGAACTTTTCAATGCGCCCTTACTTCAGCGCGGGCTTTTGCGCCTGCATTTGATGTTATGCGAGCATTGCCGGCGCTTTTCGCGGCAATTAGAGATGATTTCTAAAACGGTAGAAGAAATAGCTCGGCCCCAGCTTGACCCGCGCGTAGTTAAAGCCGCCAAGCGTCGTATTCTGGAACATCTCAAACCGAAATGAAAAAACTTTTTTGGAAAACTTTTATTCGCGCGAGGTTTTTGTTTCATCCCTATCAAGGCGTCAAACTTGGAGAGGCCATTCCAGACTTTACCTTGCGCGACTTAAAAGGGCGGCCTTACACCTTGTCCTCTTATTTTCTTCAGAAATCCGTCGTCTTATGGTTTACCAATCTGTGTTCTACTTGTCAGGAAAGGATCGGTTTTTTGCAGAATATTTATCAATCGAACCGCGAACATCTCGAGGTGTTGGCGATTTCAACCTTGGGCACGGATCAAAGCGCGCCGGAGCGGGTTTTGAGGGATCATCGTTTTGATTTTCCTTTGCTCTCAGACCCTGCGGACTGGCTGGGAAAAACCTTGGGCTTGGCTCATCCGGGCGGCGCCTGCCCCATGTACAACGTGTTGATCTTGGACAAAAAAGGCGGGGCTACCTTCAAACATCACCTTTCCGCCGTCAGCGACGAAAAATTCCTGGAAGCCGTGAAAGCGTCGGTTGTGTGAACTACTCATTTCGCGGCAAAATTTTCCGCTTGATCCATCCATAGTTTCTGGCGCCTTGGGGCGGGAAATTGGCGGTGAAGTCCATGCGCAGGGGTTGAGACTATGGAAAAACTAACCGCTTTAGAACTCCCGAGGAAATCCAATCGCGAATCCAGACTTGGATAGCGCCGGGCTTGACCTGGAACTTGCGGGAATTCTCGAGGAAATCGCAGAGATTTCCCAAAGAAGCGCCGCCGCGGAGTCTCTTGAGGGCCGTAGATTCCTCAAGCCCAAGAGCCCGAACCTGGACCCATTGATGATCGCGGACAATCAAAAGAGAACGCTCGCTTTTTTTAATTTTGAGGCTTCTCTTTTTGGCTCTCGCCAGCATTCGTTCATTCCACAGACGATCGACGTCCCAATCGAGTTCAATAAATCGTACGCTGGGGTCAAGAATAAATCTCGCCTTCGGCCAGGATTTTTCCGGAATTTGGCGCAGCGACTCTAGGTTTAAGGGGGAAAGCCTGTCGCGATAAAGGCACGAGAGAACTTCCCATTCCAATCGGGATAAATCGGCGAGGAAGCCAAACTTTCTATTGAGAGGATGCCGGGATACAAATTTCGGCAAGCGCTCGCCGATAAGGGAAATATTTTTAAAGCGGGAGGGGTGGTCCTTGAGATAATCCGCGATCAGATGGCGAAAATTTTTATCGCCTAAGAACTCTTTAAGCGTTGGGAAGTCAGAACCCAATGATTCGAGTATGCGCAGGAAATAAGCGTCGCAATAAACGCCGAGGCGTTCCCGCGCCGAAACCGCGGAGGTTTCAGCGAGAAAATGAGGCAGAAATTGAACCGATGGATTCGACAAAGCGTTGTTGACGCCTCCAGAGTCGGTTAGAATCTTTTGCAGGCTTTCCTGTAGTTTAGACCAGGGCGGCGCAATCTCGCTTGCCAAGAATTTTCCTCCTTATTTTTTCGGCGCGCGCGGCCTCTTTTTCAAGGACGCCAAACGGCGGAATTTTGTCGTCCCACTCAATCAATGTCGGGACATCGCCAAACAGGCGCACGGCCTCGCCGTAGAGTTCCCAGACGGGATCCGACACCGGATGATCGTGGGTGTCAATCAAAAGATTGCCGCAATGAGAATAACCAGCCAGATGCATTTGAATGACCCTGTCGGCGGGAATATTTCTCAGGTATTCAACGGGATCAAAGCCGTGGTTTTTCGCGCTGACATAAACATTGTTAATGTCTAAAAGAATGCCGCAGCCGGCTTGACGAGCGGCCTCGGCTAAAAACTCCCATTCCGGCATCTGGGAATGGCGAAACGCCAGATAGGTGGACGGGTTTTCCAAGGCGAAGGGCCGTCCCAAAATATCTTGAATCTGGGCGGCGCGAGAAGAAATTAAATTCAAGCCTTCCGCCGTATACGGCAAGGGCAATAGATCGTGGAGGTTTTGGCCCCTAACTCCGGTCCAACAAAGATGATCGGTGACATGGGGAGAGTCGATGCGGTCGGCCAGGCGTTTTAAGGCGTTTAAATAATTTTTATCAAGCGGGTCGGCCGAACCGATGTTGAGTGAAACCCCGTGAAGAACGATGGGATAATTTCGCCGCGCTTCTTCCAAAATTTCCAGCGGCCTTCCTCCTTGATCGCCCCGCAGTCCCATATAGTTCTCGGAAATCACCTCAAACCAAGGGACGGCGGGGCGTCGGGACAGGACATGATCGTAATGAACCGAGCGCAGGCCGACTCCGACGCCGCAAACGATTTTTTTATCGCGGAATGCCTGGGCTTTGGTTTTGATCCTATCCTGATTCATTAGGTCTATTGTCCGCTCATCTTTTTCATCGGCATGCTCATTTTTTTGACGGGTTTAAGGGAGCCGCCTTCTATGTTCTCGCAGGATTTCGCGGGCATGGCGAGCCACCCCTGCCCCTTGCAGCTGTTTTTGCCGGCGCACATATGTCCCTTGCCCATGCAGCTTGCGTGCCCCTTGCATTTGTTGACGCCGTAGCAGTGAACCAGCTTCGGCGCTTTTTTTGCCGCCGCCGGAACCGCCATCAACGCCGCTCCCATCAGCCCCGCGACCGCGGCGCTTAACAACGCTTTGTTCTTTTTCTTGTCCATTGATCCTCCTTTATTTTTTATTTTAGGATTTTAAGCTAAGCTCAAGATGTCCAGCTTAAGATAAGTCTGTTCTGATCCTCAAATGTTACAGTTTCCGCGTTGATTTTTGGTTTCTCGGAAATATTCATCACGGAATTTTCTCCGTTGCGCTTAGCAACACTTCCTGCCGATCCCTGCGGCTTCAAGTTCGTCTGTTTTGACCGCATCTTGGCGGCAGCAGTCAAGCAACTGGCCGTTGACGACGATGGCCGGAAGCCTCGTGATGCCGTATTCTTCGGCTTTGTTGCGGCATTCATCGGTCTTGCAGCCCTTGTTGAGGTCGTAGACCACGACCTCGCAGTTGGGGCAGGAAGCGGCGTTGACCTTTTTGACCGCGTCCTCGCAGACAGAACATCCCGCCGTGAATATCTCAACCTTTCTTTTTTCCATTTTTCCTTCCTCCTTTCGTTTTCATTCCGCGCAGCAGGAAAGTTTCGTCGCGTCTTTAAAGAATCCCTGAGCGCAAATTTTGAGGGCCTCGGATAAAGTCGGATAGACGTGCAGCGTGTCAGTCAAGTCTTTTGCCGTGGCGCCGAATTTCAAGGCCATGACCGCCTCATGAATCAAGTCGCCGGCCTGAGCCCCGAGAATATGGACGCCCAAGAGTTTAAGGCTTTTCTCTTCGGCGACGATCTTAATGAGTCCGCGTTCGTTGAGCATCACCTCGGCCCGTGGAATCCAGTGAAAATCAAGAACGCTGGTTCGGACCTTGAGGCCGCGCGCCTTGGCCTGTTCTTCTTTAAGACCCACCGAGGCGAGTTCCGGATCGGTGAAGATCGCGTAGGGAACGACATCGTAATTAATCTTTCGCTCGCAGCAGTCTTCAAGAGCGTTTTGAGCCGCCACCGCGCCTTGATAGGCGGCGGTATAGACGAATTGATAGGGCCCGACGCAATCGCCGGCGGCAAAGACGCCGTCAACCGATGTTCGCATCAGATCATCGGTTTTGATGTATCCTCGCGGGTCCATGGCCACTCCAATGGCCTCAAGACCCATTTCCCGGGTATTGGGCCGCCGTCCAGTCGCTACAATCAGAGCCTCGGCAGAAAATTCTTTTTTTGCGTCGTTTGGCATTTCCGAGATGATGACGATTTTTTCTCCCTTCTGTTTTGCCGCGACTATCTTGGAACAAGTGCAAATGCCGATGTCCTCTTCTTTCAAATATTTCTCAAGGGCTTTGGATATTTCCGGCTCTTCCAAGGGAGCCACGCGCCCCATGATTTCATGAATGGAGACGTTCACTCCAAAGCGCGAAAACATTTGCGCGAGTTCCAGCCCCACCGCGTTGGCGCCCAAGACGATCATGGATTTTGGCAGTTTTTTAAGATTTAACGCCTCCGTGCTGGTGAGATAGGAGACATTGTTTAAGCCTTCAATGGGCGGAATAAAGGCGGAAGAACCCGTCGCGACGATGATTTTGCGCGCGTGAATTTCGGTTCCGCTGGCGTCAATTGTGTTGGGCGATTTGAGCTTCGCCCTCCGCGGGATAAAGCTGATGTTTTTATGATGGCGGAGAATATCCCAGTATTTGGCGTTTCGAGCCCAATCGAGAAGACTGTCTTTCTTTTTAATGAGGCTCGCGAAATCAAGAGAAGAGCGCTTGAGCGAAAACCCGGGAAAGGGGTTTGATTCGGCCAGATGATAAATCTCGGCCGCTCGTATGAGATGCTTGGAGGGCACGCATCCGCGGTTAAGGCAGGTTCCTCCAATGACGCCTTCCTCAATAATAGCCACCTTGGCGCCAAGTTCCGAGCCTTTGATGGCTGCGGCAAACGCTCCCGAGCCGCCACCGATGACGGCGAGGTCAAATTCCGTTTTGCCGTCCCAAAATTGACCGTTTTCGCTTCCGTTATTTTCTTTCATTGGATTCTCCTTTTGTAGATAAGTTTGCTGAAAAAATTTCGGCCTTATATCCTGATTTTGCCACGGCTCTGATAATGTCTTGAGCGTTCACTTTTCCGTTGGTTTTGACCAGGGCCGTTCCCGCGTCAAAATTGATGTCGGCAAAATAAACCCCGTGGATTTTTTCGATGTTCTTTTTGATCATTAAGGTGCAGTCCTCGCAGTCCATTCCCGCGATTTTAAGATTGAGGGCTTGGGCGCCGGCGGGGATGGATGCCGCCGCATTCACTTTCCCCGCAAAGGCGCATTTCTCCAGCAGACAGGTTGACCATTTGGGAAAAGTCGCCAAGGCGAGGGCGAAAACGGCGACGATCCACAGACTCGTCTTCATCGTCCGGCTTCCGGAACTCATTTTGCAGCTTCCGTCCTCGCACTCAACCGGGCGTTGGCGGTAGGCTCGGTAAAACCCGAAGGCCAAGGCCGTGGCGGTTAGCCCCAGAAAGTAAGGCCGATAGCGAACCAGTTTGGCCGCAAAGCCAAGGCTGGTGAGTCCCAGGGTGATGGCGATGAGTGGCCCAATGCAGCAGACCGAGGCCAGGGCCGCCGACAAAAGCGCGGCGGCGCCCGTCCATTTTTCATTGTTTTTGTTTTCCATGTTTTTCTCCTTTTATTTTTGAGTTGTCGAGGCTTTCTAAAATTGGGCAATCGGAGCTGATCTTTCTCGTCTTGCAGGCTTGCCTGAGACTTTCCAAGGTTTTCTCAATTGAGCGCAGGCCCAGGATTTTATCTTTGACGACTTCTAGGCGGGCTTCGACCTCTTTTCTGACCTTCTCGCACTGATTGGGGCGCTTGACCCGGAGTTTGAGAAGGCGCGCGATTTCAGAGAGGGGAAATCCCAGCTCTTGGGCGTTTTTGATAAACCGCAGTCTTTGAACCGATTCCTCGCTATAGAGGCGATATCCCGCCTCCGTGCGCGCCTCGGCCGGCAATAGGCCGCGCCCTTCGTAATAGCGCAGGGTTTGGATATTGACGCCGGCTTTTTTCGCGGCTTGTCCGATGGTCAGGTTTGATTTCATTTTGTCCTCTCTAAGTAGTATAAACCCTATACCTAGGTATCGAGTCAAGGGCTATGGCAGTATGTTATAATTTAATCGTGAATTCCTTCGTCGAAAAAATCCTATTCTCGCCCATTTTTTGGACTCGGCGTTTAATGCGAACGCCCTTTTTCCATGATTGAGAAAGCTCACATTCTCAAGCGGCGCACCTTGGCCATTATCTCCCATCCCGACGCGGGAAAAACCACGCTCACGGAAAAACTCTTGCTTTACGGGGGGGCGGTTCAGCTCGCGGGTTCGGTCACGGCGCGCAAAAAAGAGCAAAGCACCGCTTCCGATTGGATGGAACTGGAAAAAAAACGCGGCATCTCGGTTAATTCGACAGTCCTTCAGTTTGAGTACGGCGGCTTTCATATCAATCTTCTCGACACCCCCGGCCATAAAGATTTTTCCGAAGACACCTATCGCGTGTTGACGGCGGTTGACGCGGCCATCATGGTTTTAGACGCCGCCAAGGGTATTGAGAGTCAGACTCTTAAGCTTTTTGAGATCTGTCGCTTGCGCCAAATTCCTATTTTTACCTTTATCAACAAACTCGATCGCCCGACCATGGAGCCTTTGGCTTTGTTGGATCAGATCGATCGCTCGCTTCAGATGCATCCCGTCCCGATGAATTGGCCATTGGGAACGGGCGACCGCTTTCGCGGGGTTTTTGATCGAAGGTCTCAATATATCCACCTTTTTGAGCGCGTCGCCAGCGGCGCTTTTCGGGCGCCGGTGACCGCGCTTGAGGCCTCCCAATCCGCGTTTGAAAGTTTTCTTGATCCCGAGACCGCGCATAAGACCGAAGAAGAGCTGGCTCTGCTTGAAGGAGTGGGGGAAGCTTTTGACCTTTCTTCCGTTAAATCGGGAGATATGACCCCGGTTTTTTTTGGCAGCGCGATGAATAATTTCGGCATTCAGCTTTTATTGGACGGTTTTCTTGAATTGTCTTTCCCGCCGCGCCCGCAGCCGATTATTTCCGGAGTAGTCGAGCCGGAAGATCCGCGTTTTTCCGGGTTTGTCTTTAAGATTCAATCGAATATGGACCCTCGCCATCGCGATCAACTGGCTTTCGTTCGCGTTTGTTCCGGACGTTTTGAACGCAATATGCGCGTCATCCACGCTCAGACCGGGCAAAGCGTTCGCTTGTCCAGTTCTCACAAAGTGCTTGGCCGCGAACGCGAGACCATCGATGAGGCCTATGCCGGAGACGTGATCGGAATCGTCGGGCATGCCCAGTTTCGCGTGGGGGATACCTTAACCGAAGATGCTCAGATTCAATTTCAGCCCTTGCCGCGCTTTGCGCCTGAGCATTTCGCTTTTTTGCATGCGGTTAGCTCCGCGGATTTTAAGCGTTTTCGCGCCGGTCTTGAACACTTGCTTCAGGAAGGCGTGGTCCAATCGTTAGAGCTTTTAAACTCTCCGTCGCGGGTCCCTCTTTTGGGCGCGGTCGGGCCTCTGCAATTTGATGTTTTGCGTTACCGTCTTGAGTCTGAATATGGAGCGGGCTCTCGTCTTGAGCCTGCCCCATGGACGGTTATTCGTTGGATCGATGAGCCCAGCGTCGCCGCCATTAGCGAGGGGGATATTCCCAGCGGAGCGCGTTTGGCCAAGGATGCCGATGGGCGCATTACCATTCTTTTTCAGCAGGAATGGGACTGCCAATATTTCAGCGATCATCATCCCAAGGTCAAACTCTCCCGGCAACCGCCCGGAGCTGGCGCGGCCGTGCCTTTATAAAGGCTTCCCTTTATTTGCGTTTCGAGGGAGCATTTGATAAAATAGCTCACAGAGTGATAAAATTTCCCCGCCGCTTTTTATGACAGAAGAAAAAAGCGGCGCTTGGTTTTTGGCTTTAAGCGGCGGGGTGGAGTTGGTCGTTTCGGTTTTAGGTTTATCTTGGCTGGGTTGGTGGGCGGATAGGAAATTTAACTCTTATCCGTGGTTCTTAGTGTGTGGGACTTTTTTGGGAATGGCGGTCGGTATTTATGGAATTATTCGGTCTTCAAGTAAAAAAAATGTTCCTTAAAAACTCTTTGACGTCTTTGTCTGCGGGGATATTTGCCGTTTTTGTCATTTTTTGTATTTGGGGAAAAAAAGATATTCGCCTGTCTGCGGCGTTGGGGCTTTTTTGCGCGTGGGCCTTATCGAGCGTGAGTTTGTTTTTCTTGGAGAGAGTTTCTTCTTCGATGAAAAAGTTTTTTAAAGCGTGGCTTGGCGGCATTGTCGCCAGAGTGATTGTTTTGGCGTGCTTGATGGTCCTTTCTTGGCGCTGGGATATTTCTTCCCAAGCGGCTCTTCTTTTATCTTATTGCTTTGGCGTTCTTGCTTTCATCGCCATTGAATCTCGCTCTCTTTCCATCAAGGCGGCGCGATGAATTTTGAGCCGATTCTCAAACATCACCTGTTAGATCACACCTTGGTCCCCTTTTATGCGGGAGGAATTAATTTAGGGCTGACGCAACACCTCTTGATGATGTGGATTGTGTCAGCGATTTTAGTCTTTGCCGCGACGATGTCCGTTCGGGCCGAAGGCCGTTCCGGAATTTTTTTGCGTTCTGGAATTGAGTCTATCGTCCTTTATATTCGAGATGAAATGATGCGCCCTATTTTTCATGAGGAGACTGATTATTATCTTCCTTATTTTCTAACCTTGTTTTTCTTTATCCTGGTCGCTAATTTTGCCGGCATGGTTCCCTATGCTTCCTCAATCATGGGAGATATTTCGGTGACGCTGGCTTTGTCGCTATGCACATTTATCTTGATTCAGTTCGCCGGCATTAAAGCTCAAGGTCTTATTTCTTATTTAAAACATATCGTTCCCGGCGGCACTCCCTGGTGGCTGGTTCCGCTTCTTTTTGTCATCGAAATCTTTGGGCTCTGCGCGAAATGCGTCGCTCTCTGTATTCGTCTTTTCGCCAATATCGTCGCTGGCCATATGGTGGCTTTGGCTTGTTTGTCCCTGATTTTCATTTTTGCCCAGATGAATCATTATATAGGAATTGTCTCCGCTCCCTTTGCGGTGGGGTTGACCTTGTTTTCAAGTTTGTTAGACGTTCTTGTCGCGTTGCTCCAGGCGTATATTTTTACGATTTTGACCGCTCTCTTTGTGGGCTTTGCCGTTCATCCCCATTAAGAAAGCGAGGTTGTAACGGCGATCCTTTGAGATGCGCCGAAAAGTTAGTGAGGAGGCGTTCATGATTGGAGTAGGATTAGGATATATTGGCGCGGGTTTATGCGCGGGGCTTTGCGTTCTCGGCGCGGGCCTTGGAATCGGGAAGTTGGCGGCGGCGGCTCTTGAAGGCGTCGCTCGACAGCCGGAAGCGGCGGGTCCCATACAAACGCTCATGATTATTACGGCGGCTATGTGCGAAGGAATGGGGCTCTTGGCCTTGGTTATCGCGTTCTTGGCCGTTTCTACGCTCAATAAAGGGATTCCGACGGCGGGAAGTTCTTCTCCGGCGTCAGTTCAGGCGTCGCATTAAGGTAGAGATATTTTCGGCGTCCGCCGTTAAGGCGGACGCCGAAAGATGAGGAGATTTTAAGGCATGGATCAATTGTTAAACCCGGAACCGGGGTTGGTTATCTGGACGATTGTCACTTTTTTAATTTTAGTCTATATTCTCAAAAAATTCGCTTGGGGGCCGCTCATTAAGGCCATTGAAGAGCGCGAGGCTCGAATCAAGGGAGATTTAGATTCGGCGAGTAAGGCCAGAGAGGCGGCGCAGAAAGCGCAGTCCGATATTGAGGCCCAGATGGCGGGATTAGATCAAAAAGCGCGGCAAATGATAGATGAGGCCGCTAAACAGGCGGAATCCTTGCGGATGAAAATTCAACAGGAAGCGGAAACCCAAGCCCAAAGAATTAAAGAGAAAGCGATGGAAGAGTTGGGGCGAGAGAAAGAGCGTTTAAGTTCTGAGCTTCGCCGCGAAATATCCGGGCTTTCGCTTTTGGCCGCCGAAAAGATTTTGGGCCAATCTGTTAATGAGAACGTCCAAAAAAAGACGGTGGAGTCTTTTCTAGCGGATTTGAAAGTCGTCCAGGAAAAATAAATTGAAGACAGACGATGCGGTAATCGCCGGGCGTTACGCGAAAGCCCTTTTTGAGGTGGCGGCTTCATCCAAACAGGAAGACCGGGTGAGCCAAGATTTGACGTCTTTGTCCCCGCTGCTCAAAAAATTAGAGAAGCGCATTAATTCTCCGGGTTTCTCCGTCGAACAGAAAAAGGCCCTTTTGTCGAAGTCTTTTAAAGGCGAGGTTTTAGACGTGACGTTGCGTTTTTTTCATCTCCTGGTTGACAAAAGGCGCTTTTCTTTGTGGCCGCTCATTCAGGCTCATTATGAAGCGATTTATTCCGAGAGAAAAAATAAGGCGAAGGCCGATGTTTTTGTCTGGCGAGCCTTGGACGCTCAAACCCGGAAAAATTTAGAGGCCCAGTTGGCTCAATTTTCCGGCAAGCAGGTGGAGTTAAATATCAAAGAAGAGCCTAATCTCATCGGCGGCATCAAGGTTCGCTTGGGAGATTGGGTGATGGACTCGAGTTTGCGAGGGAGACTACAGCGCATGAAGGAGAGTTTTAATCATGGCAATTAAACCGGAAGAAATTACCGCCGTCATAAAAAAGGGAATTGAAGGCTTTGACGCCTTAACTGAGCTGAGCGAAGAGGGAGTAGTCTTGCAGGTAGGAGACGGAATCGCTCGTCTCTATGGCCTTGAGCGCGTGATGGCCGGAGAGCTTTTGGAATTTCCTCACCACGTGATGGGGATGGCCTTGAATTTGGAAAAAGAAAATGTCGGTTGCGTGCTTTTGGGTTCCGATGAGTTGGTCAACGAGGGCGATCCAGTTAAAAGGACCGGGCGCTTGATGTCTATTCCAACTGGAGATGCGATGATCGGCCGCGTCGTCAATCCTCTGGGAGAGCCCTTAGACGGAAAAGGGCCGATTAAGACCACGAATACGCGGCCCCTGGAAGTTGTCGCTCCGGGAGTCATTGACCGCGCTCCCGTGACCGAACCTCTTCAAACCGGTCTTAAAGCCATTGACTCGATGATTCCCATCGGTCGCGGTCAACGGGAATTGATTATTGGGGATCGCCAAACCGGTAAAACCGCTATCGCCATTGACACGATTATCAATCAAAAAAACGCTCCGAATCGCCCTATCTGCATTTATGTCGCCATCGGACAAAAGCGCTCGACTGTCGCTCAAGTCGTTCAAACTCTTGAGAATGCGGGGGCGATGGAATATTCTATCGTGGTCGCGGCCACAGCTTCCGATCCCGCGCCGCTTCTTTATATCGCGCCCTATGCCGGTTGCGCCTTGGGAGAAGAGTTTTTGTGGCAGGGCCGCCATGTGCTAGTCATTTATGATGATTTGTCCAAGCATGCCCAAGCTTATCGGCAATTGTCCCTTTTGTTGCGCCGCCCACCCGCCCGCGAGGCTTATCCCGGAGACGTTTTTTATCTCCATTCCCGGCTTTTAGAGAGGGCCTGTAAACTTTCCGAAAAAAATGGCTCGGGCTCTTTAACGGCTCTGCCGATTATCGAAACCCAGGCCGGAGACGTGTCCGCTTATATTCCAACCAATGTCATCTCGATTACCGACGGGCAAATTTATCTGGAAACCAGTCTCTTCTATTCCGGAGTTCGCCCGGCAGTCAACGTCGGTCTGTCGGTGTCTCGCGTGGGAGGCGCGGCGCAGACAAAGGCGATGAAACAGGTTGCGGGCCGATTGAGATTAGATCTCGCCCAATATAACGAGCTTGCGGCTTTCGCCCAATTCGGTTCCGATTTGGACAAGGCGGCCAAAGATCAATTGGCCCGGGGAGAACGATTGGTCGAACTCCTCAAGCAAAACCAGTATCAACCTCTTCCATTTGAAAGCCAGGTGTTGGTTATCTTCGCCGGCGTCAACGGGCATTTAGATGATATCCCAACGCCTCATATTCGCCGTTTTGAGAACGAGTTCTTGGACTTTATCGCTCAAAAGCATGCGGATATCCCAAAAGCCCTGGTCGAAAAGAAAACAATGGATGATTCCCTCAAAGCGCGCTTGACAGAAATATTAAAAGACTTTAAAACGATGTTCCAAAGATCGCTCAAATGAGAATCTTAGTCACCGGCGCGGCGGGGTTTGTCGGCTCTAATATCGCGTTGCAATTGGAAAAAGAAAAACACGAGGTTGTCGCTATCGACGATTTTTCATCCGGTAATTTCGAGAACTTGGCGGGGTTTAAGGGCGATTTAATCGCCGCTTCTATTTTTAAAGACCGCTCTTGGTGGCCCGAGCGCGTGGGAAAGGTGGATATGATCATCCACGAGGCCGCGATTACCGATACGACCGTCATGGATCAAAAGAAAATGATGGAGGAAAATGTCGAGGCCTTTCGCGAGATTTTGTCTTTTGCGTCCGAATTTAATGTGGAAAATATCGCCTACGCCTCTTCCGCCGCGGTTTATGGGGCGGGACCTCTTCCGATGAGAGAATCCGCGCCGCGCTTGCCGATGAACGTATACGGCTTTTCAAAGCAGATTATGGAAAACGTGGCGGCGCAATTCGTTAAAGAAAATCCGCAGATTAAAGTCGCCGGAGTCCGTTATTTTAACGTCTTTGGCCCGGGAGAAAGCTTCAAAGGCAAGTTTGCCAGCATGATTTGGCAATTATCGCTACAGATGAAAGCGGGAAAGCGCCCGAGGATTTTCGAGTTTGGAGAACAGTATCGGGATTTTATTTATATTAAGGATGTCGCCAACGCCACGATTCTTGCTGCCAAGTCCGCGCCCAATGGAGTTTATAATGTCTGCACGGGGCAAAAGACGACCTTTAACCAAATTGTCTCCTATCTCAACCAGGTTTTAGGCACGAACCTTGAGCCCGATTACATTAAAAATCCCTATTCGTTCTATCAAAATGAAACCTTGGGCGATCCGACCTTGGCGGAAAAGGCTTTTGGTTTTAAAGTTCGCTATTCGATGGAAGCGGCGATTAAGGATTATTTTTCTTCCAATGCGGAAAAATCCAAAGTGGAGGCGAAGGTCTGATGGCTTCCCTGCGCGAAATTCGCCGCAAAATTAAATCCGTCAAGTCCACCGAACAAATTACCAAGGCGATGAAAATGGTCGCCGCCGCCCGGATGCGTCGCGCCCAGCAAGCGATTCTCGCGGCCCGTCCGTTTGCCGTTCGCTTAGACGAGTTGTGCCGAGGGCTCGCGGAACGGATTGGGAAAAATTCCGCTTCTGATTCGGCCAATTTCCCGATGTCTTTAAAACGATATTTTCAGTCCAATTCCCAGGGCGCGCCCCTGATCGTTTTAATCGCCGCCGATAAAGGCCTTTGCGGGGCCTTTAATTCAAATTTGATTCGCGCTTCCTTGGGCTGGATGCAAAGGCAAAACCATAAATTCTACGCCATCACCGTCGGACGCAAAAGCCGCGATTTCTTTAAGCGCTTAAAAGGCTTTGATTGCGAAGTCTTGCATGAAATGACCGGAATTTTCCCCAAGGTTTCTTTTACCCACGCCGAGATTCTTGGTCAAGAAATTTTAAAAGCCTATTTTGAGAAAAATTTCTCAAACGTGATTGTCGTCTACAATGAATTCAAATCGGTCGCTCAGCAAAAACTGGTCGAATTCCCAATTCTCCCGATTGCGCCTCTTGCTAAGGCTTTGCCGGGTTCTTTGGTCGACTATGAGTTTGAACCGAAAGAAGACGTATTGCTTGAGGCGCTTTTGCCGCGTTATTTGAAAGCCCAGATTTACCGAATTTTGTTGGAATCCCAGGCGGCGGAGTTGTCCGCCCGGATGAATGCGATGGACGCGGCGGCAAAAAACGCCAAGGAAATTCGCGCTTCTTTGAATTTAAGCCTCAATCGCCAGCGGCAAGCGATGATTACCAAAGAAATCGCCGAGTTGGTCGGAGGCGCCGAGGCTTTGGCGTCATAAGGAAAAACTTTCTAGGAGAATAATGAACATGGAGCATAAGGCGAAGACTCTCAATGTCGGGAAAATCGTTCAGGTCGTTGGCCCTGTTTTGGACGTGGAATTTCCGCAAGGAAAATTGCCGGCCATCAATCACGCGATTAAAATCAAACTGCCGCACAGCGGAAATGGCCACGCCTCTTCCCAGGCGCCGGTTTTGGTTTGCGAAGTGGCCTCTCAACTTGGAGATAACGCCGTTCGCGCCATCGCGATGGGGCCGACCGAAGGACTCACTCGCGGCATGGAGGTTGAAGATACCCAAGCCCCGATTACGGTCCCGGTGGGGCGCGCGTGTCTGGGGCGGCTTTTGAACGTTTTGGGAGAGGCCAAAGACGAGGCGGGAGAAATTAAAAGCGACGAGCATTTGCCGATTCACCGGGAACCGCCGGCTTTAGTCGATCAGGAAACAACTCCCCAGATTTTTGAAACCGGAATTAAAGTCATTGATTTGCTTGAGCCCTACATGAAGGGAGGAAAGGTCGGCCTCTTTGGCGGCGCTGGAGTCGGGAAAACCGTCATCATCATGGAACTTATCAATAACGTCGCCAAGGAGCATGGCGGAGTTTCGGTGTTTGGCGGAGTTGGCGAGCGCTCAAGAGAAGGAAATGATCTTTACCGCGAAATGAGCGAGGCGAAACTTTCTGACGGCGCCTCGGTGTTATCTAAGACCGTCTTGGTTTACGGACAGATGAATGAACCGCCTGGCGCGCGCGCGCGCGTGGGGCTGACGGCCTTGACCCAAGCCGAATATTTCCGCGATAAAGAAGGTCAAGACGTTCTTTTGTTTGTCGACAATGTGTTTAGATACGTTTTGGCCGGAGCTGAGGTGTCGGCCCTTCTTGGTCGCATGCCATCGGCTGTCGGTTACCAGCCGACCTTGTCAACCGAGGTGGGGGTTCTTCAGGAAAGAATCACCTCGACAAAAAACGGTTCCATCACTTCTATTCAGGCCGTCTACGTTCCGGCTGACGACCTGACCGATCCCGGGGTGGCTACGACCTTTACCCATTTGGACGCGACGACGGTTTTGTCCCGCCAGATCGCCGAGCGCGGCATTTATCCGGCGGTCGATCCCTTGGATTCTACCTCTCGAATCTTGGATCCGAAAATCGTCGGAGACGAGCATTATCAAGTGGCCCGCTCGGTTCAAAAAATTCTTCAGCGCTACCGCGATCTTCAAGATATCATCGCGATTTTGGGAATCGATGAGTTGTCTGATGAAGATAAGCTTTTGGTTTCCCGCGCCCGGAAAATTGAAAAATTCTTGTCCCAGCCTTTCTTTGTCGCCCAGCAGTTTACCGGCATGCCGGGCCGTTATGTGAAACTCAAAGACACCATCTCGGGTTTTAAAGCCTTGGCCGAGGGAAAATACGATCATCTTCCGGAACAGGCTTTTTACATGGTCGGGACCATTGAAGAGGCCATCTCTAAAGCCGAGTCAATGAAGGCCTAAAAGCATGGCTGAGAAAATCCTTGAAGTCGAGATGGTGACTCCTGAAAAGATTTCTTTTCGGGAACCGGCGGATTTTGTCGTCATTCCGGCTTTTCAAGGAGAGTTGGGCGTATTGCCGGATCACGCGCCTTCTTTGGTGCAGCTGAAAGTTGGAGAAGTGCGCGTGACCAAGGGTGGCCAGGTCCACCATTTCGCCATCTCGGGCGGTTTTGCCGAGATTAAAAAGAATAAGATTTCTCTTTTTGCGGAAACCGCTGAAATGGCCGATGAGATTGACGCCGAAAGGGCTCATCAAGCCTTTGAGAGGGCTAAGGCCGAAACTCTCAAACCCGGTCTTGATCCTCTGACCTTGGCGGGGGCCGAAGCCGCGATGAGAAGAGCGCAAATTCGCATCCAAGTGGCCTCGAAAAAATCCAGATAAGCGGCGTTGTCGCAGGTAGCGTCCTCAACTGCCTATTTCCTTGGGAGAAATGTTTTTAGGCTTTCATCGCGCTTTGTATTATTAGATAATAGAGACAGTGGATTTCTTAAAGTCTGTAGGAAACTCGGTAGAAGAATTTTCTCGCAGTTTCTTTTCTTTCTTTCTCCGTCCCAGTTTATCTGAACGCCTTCTGATTACCGGAGCCTTGGTTGGGACCGCCGCGGGATTTACTTCATATGTTTTTATCCGTTCAATTCATCTGTTAAGCCATTGGACGATAGAGCGCTTGCCGCAGCGCTTATCTTTCTGGCACGATGTCGGATACCTTTTTTTTCCGGCTTTGGGAGCTTTTCTAGGCTATATCTTGATTCGATTCTTGTGTCCGGAGGCGCGGGGACATGGGACCAATGTTCTCAACGTTTTGCCGGAAAAATCTCCTTGGCTAGCGGCGCGGGTCGCAAGTGTTAAGCTGATTGCCTCGGCTTTAACCATTGGCCTTGGAGGTTCTGCCGGTCAAGAAGGCCCCGTCATTCAAATCGGCGGGGCGACGGCGTCTTTTTTGGGAAAATACTTAAGAGTTCCTGATGAAGATATTCGAGTTCTTATTGCCGCCGGCGCGGCCGCGGGTCTGGGAGCTTCTTTCGGAGCGCCCTTGGCCGCGGTTTTTTTCATTATGGAAGTCACCTTAAAAGATTTTGCCAGTTCGCTATTTTCCTCAATTGTCATCGCTTCGGTTTCCGGCGCCGTGACCAGCCGCCTTTTGATGGGAGATGTAGACTTTGTCGTGGGTTTTAGCTATACCTGGAGTAAACCGTCGGATCTATTGGTTTACGCGTTGGTCGGGCTTTTGTGCGCTCCGCTTGGAATCTTATATAAAATGGCCGTTGAAAAAATGGAAAAACATTGCGAAGAAGGACAATCGTCTTTATCGCCATATTTTTTCCCGATTCTGGGCGGGATATTGGTGGGAGAAATCGCCTTATTTTATCCTGAGGTGTTGGGAACGGGCAAGCAAGTCGTTGATGCCGCTTTTATGGGAGGCCTCAGCGGGTTTAGAATGGGGGTCGTGGCCTTCGCGAAAATCGCGGCGACGGCTCTGACCTTAGGGACCGGAGGATCCGGCGGGGCTTTTATGCCGGCGATTTTTATCGGCGCGGCCGCCGGCGCGTCTTTAAGCGGAGTTTTGTCTCACCTGTTCGCGAAAGCCGCTCTCGCTCGCGGTTCTTTTGCCATCACCGGAATGGCGAGCGTGATTACGTCCTCATATCGGGCGCCGATGACCGGAATTATCATGGCTCTTGAGATGTCTCGCGATTATGGGATTGTCATGCCGGTGATGGCGGCCTGCGCCGTTTCATTTGTGGCCGTATCTGCGGTTGAACGCGGGTATGCGGCCAATCCATAAAATGTTATATTCCTCATAAGGGAAGGGCGCTTTTTCCCAAAAATCAAATAAATAGGAGAATGGAATGAAAAAAATAGCGGCAGTGGCGGCCTTGTCTTTAAGTTTAAGCCTTCCGGTGGTTTCTTTCGCTCAAAACGGGGCTAGCAATGGGGGAGGAAATCAACCCCCGATGCAGCAGATGGGAATGGGTCATGGAATGCAGGGTGGGAAAAAGCGCTGGGGCGGAAAAATGAAGTTTCCCGCCATTCGCAGATCTCTTATGATGCTCAAAAGAACGCGCATGGTTCTTCAGCATGGGCGGCCGGTTTTCGGCGGTCACAGGGCTCAGGCTATTCAGGCCGTTGATCAGGCGATTAGCCAATGCAAGGCGGCGCTTGAATACGCGCGGACCCATCATCCAAAACATAAATAGCGAAACCTTTTCGCGGGCGGGCTCCTTTGAGCCCGCCTTTTTTATGCCTCCGACGAATTTCCTTGACAAATCAAGTTGGATAGAGATAAATTGAAAAGAGATGGATAGGAATGAAAGGGGGAAATGTAAATGACAAAAATAAAGTATTTGGCGGTTCTTGCCTGCGCGGGATTGGTTTCGACTAATCTCTTCGCGGCTGCTAAAAAACAAGGGAAAAAGAAAGATTCTTCGCGCATCAGCGCCTCGGTGTTTACAAAACCTGGGCCAAAATTAAGCTCAAAAGAAGCCCAGGCCTTGTCTTTAACGGCGGGAGAAATCATTCGCGAAACCGATTTGTCTCGCCGGGATTTACAAGATGAAAATTTAAAAGGGGCGAAATCAGATATCAATAAGGCTTTGATCCTGGTTAAAATCGCGGAGCGCGCCGCTCCAAAGATGGTTTTAGAGACCAAGATTCACTCCGGAAATCTAAGCTTTACCGATAAAAGAGAGATTCCCAATTACATTATTCCGATCTATGATGAATTGGAAGATGTCTCCGTTTTGGCGCCGGTTTTTTCCGCGAAGGAACACGCGGAGAAAAGACAAGGGGTTTCTTCCGCAACTGGCCCCATGGGAATTGGGTTAGACGAAGAGATGCTTCAAACCAAGGTTTCTCTCGATGTTGGCCTCGCAAAATCCCAGTTGCTTAAGGCTCAAAAAGCCGTGGCCGCTCGGCAGATTAAAGTGGCGGATCGCGAGTTGGAACGCCTTGAGACTGACGTCATTTTTTCCTATTCACAAGAAGATCGCCCGCTTTTGACCGTCAGAGCGAACTTGATTCTCGCCAAAAAAGAGATCGAAGGATCTCATTACAAAGAGGCCCAGGCCGCCTTGGATCAGGCGCGTTCGGCTCTTGAGGAATATGCGAAATCGGCTTCTTCTTCGCGTTTAGGCGCCATTAACCAACTTGAAGATAAGATTAAGGATTTGGATTCGCAAGTTAAAGACGCGGAGGGAAAAAAGATTGCGTCTCCTAAAGACGTTCCGCCGGCTTTAAATAGCGCTCCAAAACATTTAGATCATTGGTGGAATAAGGTCAGAGGCTGGTTTTAGGCTTTACCCAAGAGCCCCTGTAAGTTTTTCTTACAGGGGCTCTTTTTATGAGAAGACCCAAACTCGGCCAGCATTTTCTGACGAATTCTTCTGCCGCTTTGCGGATTGTCGATGCGGCGGGGCTCTCTGCTTCCGATCAAGCTCTTGAGATCGGCCCCGGAAAGGGGGCTTTGACCACGGAAATTTTTAAGCGCGCGGGAAAAACCGTCGTCATCGAAAAAGACGATGCTCTAGCGCTAAGATTAGGCAGGATATTTCCAAACGCCTCGCGTTTTCTTGTTTTTAACCGTGATTTTTTGGATTTTGACCTGGCTAGCCTCGGCGACAAAAAATTTGTCGTTTTGTCGAATCTGCCATATGCCGTGGGAACCGCGATTTTACAAAAACTTTTAGCTTGGCCCAATTGGGATAAAGGCGTTTTTATGCTCCAAAAAGAGGTGGCCTTGCGCGTCGCCGCGTCCGCGGGCGCCGACTACGGGATTTTAAGCCTTTCTGTTTTTCTTCGCGCGGAGGCGGAAATTTTATTTGACGTGGGTCCCGAATCCTTTTCGCCGAGACCGGAGGTCTGGTCTTCCGTTATTCGCCTCAAACGCCGCGAGAAAAATATTTTATCGTCCGCGGAAGAAGACGTATTTTACCGCGTCGCCAAAGCGGCGTTCGGGCAAAGACGCAAGATGGCCTTAAATCTTATCGCCGAAGCGTTTGGCGTTTCGCGCGCGGAGATGGAGCGTCATTTCGAGGATTTGGGCTTGGACTTTAAAAGCAGGGCCGAGAATATTTCTCCCCAGAATTACCTTAAACTTTCCCGCGCTTTATCTGCCAGCTAAAACTCTACCGGGTTCCGCTTTCCACTTCCAATGGAGAATCTCCGGGAGATCTTCTCCATGTTCCCGGATGTAGCGCTTATGGAGAGAGAGTTTTTCCTGAAGAGTTCGGCGGATTTCCGCCGCATGGGGGCCGGGGTTGGGAATTCTTTCAAGGACATCCAGCGCCAAGTGAAAGCGGTCAATTTCATTTAAAACCGTCATATCAAAAGGAGTCGTTGTCGTTCCTTCTTCTTTGTATCCGCGGACATGAATTCGTTTGTTGTTTCGCTGATAAGTGAGGCGGTGGATGAGCCAGGGATAACCATGAAAAGCGAAGATAATGGGCTTGTCGGAAGTAAATATCCGGTTGAATTCTTCATCGCTGAGCCCATGTGGGTGTTCCGTTTCGGGCTCAAGGGTCATCAAATCGACCACATTGACGACTCGGAAACTGAGTTGAGGCAAAAGTTCCTTGAGAATTTGAGCGGCGGCCAAGGTTTCAAGAGTCGGCACGTCACCGGCGCAGGCCAAAACGCAGTCGGGGTCCTCGAGATTTCCGTTTCCCGCCCAATCCCAAGCGCCAAGCCCCGCCTGGCAATGGGCGCGCGCTTGTTCCATGTTCAGCCATTGCGGGGATGGTTGTTTTCCGGCGACGATCACGTTGACATAATTGAGGCTTCTGAGACAATGATCGGCTACCGATAAAAGGGTATTGGCGTCTGGCGGAAGATAAATGCGGACGATATCCGATTTCTTGTTGACGACATGGTCGAGAAAGCCCGGATCCTGGTGGCTAAACCCGTTATGATCTTGCCGCCAAACATGGGAGGTCAAAAGATAATTAAGAGAAGCGATCGGCCTTCTCCAGGGAAGATTTCTAGTGACCTTGAGCCATTTTGCATGTTGATTGAACATCGAGTCGACGATATGGATGAAAGCTTCATAGCAAGAGAAAAAACCGTGCCGGCCGGTGAGCAGGTATCCCTCGAGCCAGCCTTGGCAGAGATGCTCGCTTAAAACCTCCAAAACCCGTCCATCGGCGGAGAGATTCTCGTCGGTCTTGAAGATTTCCCCAAGAAATCCCCTCTTGGTTTCTTCAAAAACCGCGCTTAAGCGGTTAGAGGCCGTCTCATCGGGGCCAAAGATTCGGAAATTTTTCTCCTTGCGGTTTAACTTGAGGATATCTCTTAAAAACGCGCCTAATATTTTGGTTGCTTCCGCCTCTTTTTCTCCCGGGGCAGATAAAGGCACGGCATAGTTTTTAAAATCGGGCATCTTGAGATTTTTAAGCAGAACTCCGCCATTGGCGTAGGGGCTAGAACTCATTCGTTTCGTTTTTTGCGGCGCCAATTTTAAGATGGCGGATTTGATTTTCCCGTTGGAATCAAAGAGTTCCTCGGGTTTATAGCTTTTCATCCAATCTTCAAGCAAATGCAAATGCGCGGGCTTTTGCGCCAGTTCCGCGAGAGGCACTTGATGCGCGCGGAAGGTTCCTTCGATGGGAACTCCGTCGACTTGTTTGGGGCCAGTCCAGCCTTTGGGAGAACGCAAAATGATCATCGGCCAGAAAGGACGGCGAGGAGACTTTTGGCTTCGGGCGCGAAGTTGAATGCGCTTAATATCCGAAAAGGCTTTCTCCAAAGCTTGGGACATTTTCTGGTGCATTGGGTCAGGCTTATCGCCTTCGACGAAAACAGGGTCGTATCCGCAGCCTTTGAAAAAATTCTTTAACTCTTGGCGGCTGATTCGGGCTAAGACCGTGGGGTTTGCGATTTTATATCCATTGAGATGGAGAATGGGAAGAACGGCTCCGTCTCGGGCCGGGTTTAGAAATTTGTTGGAATGCCAGCTTGTGGCTAAGGGGCCGGTTTCCGCTTCTCCGTCTCCAACCACGCAGGCGGCGATGAGCTTGGGGTTGTCAAAGACGGCGCCATAAGCGTGGGCCAGCGCATACCCCAATTCCCCGCCTTCATGGATGGAACCTGGGGTTTCCGGCGCGACATGGCTGGGAATTCCTCCCGGATAGGAAAATTGGGTGAAAAGTTTTTTAAGGCCATTTTCATCTTGGGCGATTTCGGGATAGATTTCGGTGTAGGTTCCTTCCAGATAGGCGTTGGCGACGGCGGCGGGCCCGCCGTGTCCGGGACCGGCGATAAAAATAAGATCGAGCCCGGTTTTCTTAATCATCCGGTTTAAATGGGCGTAGATAAAATTAAGCCCCGGGGTCGTTCCCCAATGCCCGAGAAGACGCGGTTTGATATGTTCGATTTTAAGCGGCTCCTTGAGAAGCGGGTTGTCTCGCAGATAAATTTGTCCAACCGAGAGATAATTGGCGGTTCTCCAATAGAGATTGAGATCCTTAATTTCCGCGGCTGAAAGGGCTTTCATAGTGGTTTCCTCCAATGTCTGTCTTTAATTTACTTTATGATAATAGGCGTGCAAGGTCAAGTTTTTTTGGATATCATACTCTTATGAATATCCTAGTCCTTAATTGCGGATCGTCTTCCGTGAAATTTCAGATTATCTCAACCGACGCATCGCGCGCGGCCAAAAACCAAGATGAGTGTCTTGCAAAAGGCCTTGTTGAGCGAATTGGCGGCTTAGCTCTTATTTCTTTTGAAGCCGAGGGGCGGGCTTCTCTTAGAGAAGACGCGCCTATTCGCGATCATCGCGAAGCCATCAAGCGCATAGCTGCATGGCTGGAATCGCCGCAAGCGGCCATTAAAGGGGTTAATTCCTTGTCCGACATTAATGCGGTCGGCCATCGGGTGGTGCATGGGGGGGAAAAATTCAAGACCTCGATTCTGATAGACAAGACCGTCGAAGAGGGTATTACCGATTGCATGGACTTGGCGCCTCTTCATAATCCCGCGAACTTAAGGGGCATCCGCGCCGCTCGGGAGATTCTCGGCGCTTCCATTTCTCAAGTCGCGGTTTTTGATACCGCCTTTCACTCAACCATACCAGAGACTTCTTATCTTTACCCTATTCCTTATCACTTTTATCGGCGCTTGAAAATCAGGCGCTACGGATTTCACGGCATCTCTCATCAATACATCGCAATGCGATATCAGGCTCTCGCCGGGGTTTCGCCTCAAGAGACCGACATCATCAGCCTTCATTTGGGAAACGGCAGTTCTGTGTGCGCAATCAAGGAAGGGAAATCTTTTGACACATCGATGGGGTTTACACCGCTGGAAGGTTTGGTGATGGGAACGCGCTCGGGGGACATAGACGCTTCGATTATCGAATATATTTCTCATAAAGAAGGCATGTCTATCGCTGAAATTATTTCGATGCTCAACCGCGAGTCGGGACTGCTGGGCATTTCCGGAATTACCTCGGATATGCGGGAACTCTTGGACGAGGAAAAAGAAAGTCGGGATCGCAGGGCTCATCTGGCCATCGATATTTTTTGTCTGCGCGCCCGGCGGTATATTGGGGCTTATTTGGCGGAGATGGGCGGGGCCAACGCGGTTGTTTTTACCGGCGGAATCGGGGAAAATTCTCCACAAATTCGGGAGAGAATATGCGCGGGGCTGGATCCCTTGGGTCTTACGCTTGACCCGCAAAAAAATTTAATCGGATCTCCGCAAAAAGGAAATCTGATCTCAAGCCCTGATTCTCGAATCAAGGCCTATGTGGTTGCCGCCAATGAGGAACTTTTGATCGCGCGCGAGGTTTTAAGGCTGACCAGCGCGACCCACGATGTTCAAAAAATGTAAAATAGACTGAGTAGCGAAAATAAATTTTATTTCCAGGAGAGATTCATGATTACGACTTCGGACTTTAAGCAAGGCATTGTTTTTGAGGATGAGGGGCAATTTTGGCAGATTATTTCTTATCAGCAGCACCGGATGTCTCAATCCCGCTCCACCTATCGCGCGACGGTTCGCTCTCTGGCGAGCGGCAACGTTTTTGAAAAGTCCTATCGCGAGGGAACTAAATTCCGCGATGTTCCTGTCGCCCGACGCGAAAAGCAATACATCTATGATGAAGGCTCTAACGCCGTTTTTATGGATATGGAAACCTACGAGCAAGTGGCTTTCCCTAAGGAGCGCCTGGGAGATCAGGCTAAATTTCTCCAAGAAAATATGCAGGTCCTAGGCGTTTATGTCGATGAGAAATTGACCGCCATTGAACTGCCGCCCAATGTGGTGTTGACCGTTGTTTCCACCGTTCCCGGCATCAAGGGAGATTCCGTTTCCAACATGATGAAGCCCGCGACTTTAGACACCGGCCTTGAGGTTCAGGTTCCTCTTTTCATCAAAGAAGGGGATCGAATTAAAGTGGATACTCGAACCAGTTCTTATATTGAGCGCGTGGCGAAAGAATAACATAGAAGCTCCCAGCTTATTATGATTCGCGCGGTTTTATTTGATTGCGACAATACCTTGACGGATTTCATGAAGACCAAGCGCGCGGCCGTTGACGCGGCGGTCGAAGGCATGATCGACGCCGGTCTTAAGGCCGATAAAAACACGATGGTTGAAAAAATCTTCGAGATTTATTGGAAAGACGGGGTTGAGGATCAAAAGATTTTTGACAAGGTTCTTCTTAAAGAGTTTGGAAAAATTAATCCCAAGATTTTGGCCGCGGCCATTGTCGCCTATCGCCGCTCCAAGGCCGGTACGATGACCTTGTATCCGCATGTGGGACTTGCCTTGGCCGAACTCTTGAAAATGGGACTAAGAATGGTGGTCGTTTCCGACGCTCCCAAACTCGAGGTGTGGCTGAGAATCGTGGGGCTTGGGCTCCATCATCATTTTGAGGACGTGATTACCGGAGAAGAAAACGTCGCTAAAAAGCCGGCTCCCGAGCCTTTCCGCAAGGCGCTCAAGGTTCTTGGCACGAGCCCGCAGGAAACGATCATGGTGGGGGATTGGGCGGAAAGAGATATCGCCGGAGCCAAGGCCTTGGGGATTCGCACTGCCTGGGCTAAATACGGAAACACCTTTGACACAAAAGAATCCGGGGCGGAGTTTGAGCTCTCGGATATTTACGATTTGGTTGATATTATCCGTCGGGAGAACTCCGTCCTTGTATGAGGAAAATCGCGCTCGCGATTTTCCTGTTGGTTCCCGTTTCGGCAAAAGCTCTTAAAGTCGAGAATTATTCTCCTTCTTCTTCGGCCAACGCGCGAAGTTCATCGCAGTCTCCGGTTTCTCAAGCAAAACCGATCTTGGTCGCCTCTGGGCGTTTGTGGGTCAAATTTGATCCGGCGTTTTCTCAAGCGCGGAGATTTTCTTTGCTGGCGACCTTGGGGTGTTCGGTCGCGCGGGATTATCCCAATATTGGCTGGACCTTGATTTCACTGCCCATTCAAATGAGCGTGGCTGACGGCATCAATCTTTTTCAGGGAAAGCCCGGCGTTCTCTCAGTCGATGTAGACCGCGCCTATAAGGCCAATTCAACCCCGACTCCCAACGATCCGCTTTTTTCTTCGCAATATGCGCTCAGTCAAATAGACGCTCCCGGCGGATGGCAGTATGAGACTGGGCAAACTAGCACGGTTACCATCGCGATGATTGATACCGGCATTGATGGAACTGCTCAGCCCGATCTAGACGGAAAACTCTTAAATTCAGGCGGTTTTGAGAGTCAATTTTGCGATCCGGATACGACCGGGTCTCCCTGCGTTCCCGATTCTCCACCCATTTATGCCTGTAATCACGCGACTCGCACATCCGGTATTGCCGCGGCTGAAACCAATAACGGCTTGGATATTGCCGGGGTGTCCTGGGGCGCGAAACTGCTTTCCCTGCGGGTTTTTAATTCCGCGGATTGCACTCTCGATTGCAGCGACATCTTTCCTTTCGGCAACTCTTGTTCGACCGATGACGCGGCTATCGTTAATGCGATAGAATATGCCGTGTCTCTCGCGACTAATCCCAGGGTGGGCGGAAGAGTCGTCATCAATATGAGTCTCGGCGCGAGCGGCACGCCTTGTATCAATTCCGTTGATACCTCGACAAGCCCAACGGCGATGGCCGAGGCGATCGCGCTTTCAACAACAACGGGAATTCCGCTTGCGATTTCGGCGGGAAACGACGGGAGTTCGGTCAACGCTCCCGCCGACTGCGCGGGAACAACCGACAGCGGAGGGGTGATGCCGGTTGGCGCCGATGATCAAAATAATCAGATCGCTTATTTCTCATCGAACGGCCCTGAGCTTGCCGCCAATGGCGTCGTCGCTCCCGGGGTCAATGATGTGACGACTGATGTCTCTAGTGGAACGACAAGTTCCGCGAGCGGCACTTCATTTTCCGCGCCTCATGTCGCGGGGCTCGCGGCGCTTCTTTTGTCCGCCCATCCTGCCGCGACCGCAGCCCAAGTTCAATATTGGATTCGCGGCGGGGCCGACAATATCGGAGCGGACGCCAATTATCAGGGCGCTGGCCGCATCAACGTTTTTAAAAGCTTAAGGCTGGCGCAAAACGGGACCTTGGCTAATTTTACGGGAGAGTCAAAGGCTATCGCTTTTCCCAATCCCTTTCGTCCGAATCAGGGAGAATTGTCTTTTTCTATTCCCGGCAGCGTCGCGGGAAGTAATCCCACAATCAAGATTTATACCGTCTCCGGGCAATTGGTCAATACCATTACGGGTTTAACCTGGGACGGGAGAAATTCTGGCGGGCAATTGGTCGCTTCGGGAACCTATATTTTTCTTGTCACGACCGGAGGTGGAAATACCAAGGGGCGCTTTTCGGTGATCCGTTGAATGGACAATCTCTTTTTGGTAGCTTTTAACAAAACGCGGGGGCTTAAGGTAGCCGAGAAGATCGTTAAGGCGGACACCTGGGAATCCCGCTCCCGCGGGCTCTTAGGCCGCAAGAGCCTTTCTCGCGAGGAAGGGATGTGGATTATTCCCTGCGCGATGATCCATATGTTTTTTATGAAGTTTGCCATTGACGCGGTTTTCATAGATAGGCAAAATAGAGTGGTGCGGATATTTAGAAAGCTGAAGCCTTGGCGCGCGACGCCTTGGGTTTGGGGCGCCTATAGCGTTTTAGAGTTGGCTGAGGGAGCGGCGGAACAAATTTCCAAAGGAGATGTTCTTGAGTTTAGGTCAAAATAATTAAACCTGGAACTAAAAAACAAAATGAGCGACGAATTAGCTTTTACCACCCCTTCCGGAATCGAGATCGAGCGTTATTACGGCCCGGAAAATGTTCCGTCCAAAGATTTGGGAAAAGCCGGGGAATATCCGTTTACGCGCGGAATTCAAAAGAATATGTACCGCGGGCGCCTGTGGACGATGCGGCAATACGCGGGGTTTGGGACCGCGAAGGAAACAAATCAGAGGTTTCGCTGGCTTTTAGAGGAAGGGCAAACCGGCCTTTCAACCGCGTTTGATCTTCCAACCCAGATGGGCTTTGACGCGGATGACCCCGTGTCAAAGGGAGAAGTCGGTCGCACCGGAGTTCATATCGGGCATATCGAGGACATGGAGACCTTGTTTGATCAAATTCCTTTGGATCAGGTTTCAACTTCTCTGACGATCAACGCGACCGCCATCGTTTTACTGGCTTTTTACGCGGCGGTGGCTAAAAAAAGAGGCGTGGCCTTGTCGGCGCTTCGCGGAACTCTGCAAAACGATATCCTCAAAGAATTTCTCGCACGGGGAACCTATATTTATCCGCCACAGCCGTCTTTGCGGCTGGCCGCGGATGCGATGGAGTATTCATTTAAACACATTGCGCAATTCCATCCGATTTCAATTTCAGGCTATCATATCCGGGAGGCGGGCTCCGACGCGGTTCAGGAATTGGCTTTTACCTTCGGCAATGCCGAGGTTTATTTGAAAGAAATGCTCTCTCGCGGAGTGTCGGCCGATCAATGCGGTGCAAGAATCGCTTTTTTCTTCGGATGCCACAATCATTTTCTGGAAGAAATCGCGAAATTTAGAGCGGCGCGGCGCATCTGGGCCAAAATGATGAAGGAAGATTACGGGGCCAAAGACCCCAAGGCGATGGCCTTGCGCTTTCATGTCCAAACCTGCGGCTCGACCTTGACTAGCCAGCAGCCGGAAAATAACGCGATTCGGGTCGCGCTTCAGGCAATGTCGGCGATTCTAGGCGGCGCGCAATCTTTGCATACTAACTCTTATGATGAGGCCTTGGGGCTACCAACCGAGGAATCGGCGCGGCTGGCCTTGAGAACGCAGCAGATTCTCGCTTATGAAACCGGAGTTCCGGATTCGGTCGATCCGGTCGGCGGGTCTTGGACCATTGAGAAATTGACCGACGATATCGAGCGGCGCGTCCTTGAAAAGATTGCCGCTATCCGCGCCTCAAAGGGCATGCTGGCCTTGATTGAAAAAGGAGAGCCGCAAGCGGAAATCCATGAACGGGCCTATCAGTTCCAATCCGAGATCGAAAGCGGAAAACGCAAAATTGTCGGGGTCAACATCCTCAAAGAAGGCGGAGAAAACTCTGAAACGAAGATATTGAAAGTTTCCTTGAAATTGGAAAAAGAAGCCGTTCTCCGCCTCAAAAAATTCAAGAAAAACCGCAATCAGTCCGAAGTTGAGCGTTCTCTTAAAAATCTTGAAGGATCCGCCAGAGGAACAGAAAATCTCTTCCCATTAATTTTGTCTTGTGTCGAGAACCGCGCGACTTTGGGCGAAATCTGTGGCGTATTGAGAACGGTCTTTGGAGAATACCATGGCGGTTAGGGGTTTGGCGCGGAGAAAAAGCGCTTCTGAAATTTTGCTGGAAGCTAAACTCGTCGAAAACGGCAAAATTCAGGAGGCGGAAAAATTCGCTCAACTCAATAGAGTTTCTCTTTTGGACGCTTTTGTCGAAGGCGGGCTCGTGTCGAAAGACGTTTTGCTTGAGTTGGTGGCGAAGGAATGGCAGGTTAAAACCATCGATCTCGCTGGTGTCGAGTTGGATGAGGAGATTGTCAAAATTATTCCGGAGCCCGCGGCTCGGCGTTATAGGGCCGTTGCCTTTGCCAAAGAAGGTAAAACCCTTTCCCTTGCTATGGCCGATCCCTGGGATTTTTTCGCGGTCGAAGATATTGCTCTGCGATCGGGTTTTGAGGTTCTCGCCCACCTTGCCTTACCCCAAGATATTGTCCGGGCCTTTGAGAAAATTTACGGAAAGGTCGAAGCCGTCAACCGAATGGTTGCCGAGATGGTCAATAAAGAAGTGGCGATTGAAAGCCCGGAAGGGTTTGGCTTTGAAGCGCCTAGATCCGATATCGCCGAGATTGATGCCGACGCTCCGGAAATCGAGAAAATTGTCAACGCGATTATTTTGACGGCGGTGTCGTTAAGGGCTTCCGATATTCATATCGAGCCTTTTGAGGATCCGGCGGGGAAAAGTTCGAAAATTCTTATTCGCTATCGCGTCGACGGGACCTTGGTTCCGGGGCCTTTTACCGTGCCGTGGAACTATCGAAACGCCATTTCCGCGAAAATTAAGATCATGACCAATTCAATGAACATCACCGAGCGCCGTGTTCCTCAATCGGGCCGGATTCAGGTGTTGGCCGAAGGACGTCCTTTGGAGTTTCGCGTTGAGATGGTGCCCACGGTTTACGGCGAATCTTGCGTGATGCGCATATTGGATCGCAAAGCGGTTCAAGTGGACATCCAAAAAATGGGCTTTCTGCCGGAGACGCTGGAAAGATTCACCGGCATTTTAAAGGGAATTGGCGGTAAGAAAAATTACGGTCTTGTTTTGCTGAGCGGACCGACGGGATCGGGGAAATCGACCACTCTTTATGCCGCGCTCAATTACATTAATCGCCCGGATATCAAAATCTTAACCGCGGAAAACCCGGTTGAATATAATCTAGACGGTATTGTCCAAGTGCCCGTCAATCCGGATATTAAGTTGGGAGAAGGCAAGAAATTCGATTTTGCCTCGGCGTTGCGCTCGTTTTTGCGCTTGGACCCGGATGTCATCATGGTCGGAGAAATTAGAGATGAAGAGACAGCCAAGATCGCCATGGAAGCGGCGATGACCGGCCACCTGGTTTTTTCGACCATTCACACCAATGATTCCATCGCCGCGATTTTGCGCTTAATTGAGATGGGAATTCCTTCTTTTATGGTCGCGACGACTATTAAAGCGGTTCTCGCTCAAAGGCTTTCTCGCCGCCTTTGCCCGGAGTGTAAAG
Organism: bacterium; assembly: GCA_021819565.1. Taxonomy (GTDB): domain Bacteria; phylum Elusimicrobiota; class Elusimicrobia; order UBA1565; family UBA9628; genus JAKAQV01. Next base: position 31,702 of record JAKAQV010000002.1, read on the forward strand.
CTCCCCACGCTCCGACTCCCGAAGAGATTCAGATATTTAAAGATCATAAAGTTGACTTGCCCTCAAATATCCAGCTTTATGGGACGCCTTCTTCTGGATCCAAGTGCTCGGCTTGCAACAATTTGGGATTTAAAGGCCGTTTGGGGATTCATGAGCTTTTGCTTATGTCGGAAAATCTCCGTTCTTTAGCCCTGCGCGAGTCTCAGGCGGATTTAATTCGGCAAGAGGCCGTTAAAGAGGGGCTCAAAACCCTAGTGCAAGACGGTCTTGAAAAAGTCAAGGCGGGATTAACGACGGTCCGCGAGGTTTTAGGAGGGGTTGAGAATGGCTAAAGGCATGGAAGCGGCCCCGGTTTTGGGAGCGGAGGTTTTTGAAATCGCCAGAAGCCTCAGCAGCGCGGCGGATTTGGATGATTTGCTTGAAAAAATCGGCAAGGCCGCGGAACGTTTGTCTAATTCAGAAGCTAGTTCCATCTTGCTTTTGACCGAAGACAAACAAAATCTTTATTTTCGCGTCGCTTCCGGCGAAGGGGGCAGAGCCATTAAAACCATGACCCTCCCGGTGGGGCAAGGAATCGCGGGAACGGTGGCTCAAACGAAAAAACCCGAGTTGATTAACGACCCGAAATCGGATCTGCGGTTTTTAGGCCGTTTCGACAAGGCCTCCGGTTTTCAAACTCGTTCCCTTTTGTGCGTTCCAATGCTTTTTCAAAACGAAATCGTCGGGGTGCTTGAGGTGTTAAACAAGCGCGAAGGCGCCTACGAAGAAAAAGATATCGAGATTCTTTCAAGCCTGGCTTCTTTGGCGTGTCTTTCGGTGATCAATACAAAAATCTTATCCGAGCAGAAAAACTTTTTCGCCAATATGCTTGAGATACTCATTTCTTGCATCGAAAGCGCGCGTCCCTCGATGTTTGGCCATCCCGAAAGATCCGCTCGCCTGGCCTGCGCGATTGGGCGGGAGTTGAACGTTCGCGGCCAGGATTATCGCGCGCTTTATTACGCCGGTCTTTTGCACGATATGGGCTATATCGCGCTAAGGAATCCTCGGCTTTTGGAGTTATGGGGCGTTGAACGTCCGCTTGAGTCCATGCACCCGGAGTTTTCGGTTCGGATGCTAGAAGGCATTAAAATCCTTTCCGGCGCCATTCCCATCATCAGCCAGCATCATGAAAAATTCGACGGAACGGGGTTTCCGAGCGGAGCGAAAGGAGAAGAAATCTCCTTGGGCGCGAGAATTCTGGGTATGGTCGAAGCCGTTGAGGAGTCGCGCCAGGCCGGGGACAGCAAGGATGAAATTTATGTTCGCGCTCTTAAGCTCGCAAAAGAAGGCTCAGGAACGGCTTTTGATCCGAATGTCGTCGATGCGTTTATGCGTTTAATGGAAAATCCGGAGGAAGTATGGTGAAATCAGAAAATATTCAAAAATCGAATTTGACTCCGCATCGGGTTTTAATCGCTAAGCCGGGTCTCGACGGCCACGACAGGGGAGCGAAGGTCATCGTCCGAGCGCTTAGAGACGCGGGTTTTGAGGTGATCTACACCGGCATACGACAGACTCCGGAGATGATTGCCGATGCCGCTCTTCAAGAAGATGTGGGCGCGGTGGGCTTGTCTCTTCTGTCGGGGGCGCATATGACGCTTTTTCCTGAAGTCGTTCGTCTTTTAAAGGAAAAGGGTTTGGAAGATGTGATCGTCTTTGGAGGCGGCATCATTCCCGATGAAGACGTTTCCAAACTTAAAAAACAAGGCGTCGATCAGGTTTTTGGTCCCGGCACTCCGCTGTCTTCGATCGTCGGGTATTTGAGGGAGAGGCTTGAGAAAAAATAACGACGTTGTTGCGGCCATTAAAGGCGTTAAGCGCGGAGATATCGCTTCGGTTTCACGGGCTTTGACCTTGGCGTCAGATGGACAGCCGGAGGCAGACGAAATCTTGCGGGCCTTTTTTCAAGAGTTGGGCCGTGCGCAAAAAATAGGGCTTTGCGGTCCGCCGGGAGTGGGGAAATCTTCCTTGGCTTCCCGTCTCATTTCTCTTTACCGCAAGCGAAATTTAAAAGTCGGGATGCTCGCGGTGGACCCCTCCAGCCCGATCTCGGGGGGTTCGTTTTTGGGAGATCGCCTGCGCATTCAAGAGCATGTCGGAGATAAAGGAGTGTTTATTCGCTCGATTGCCTCTCGCGGGATGGTCGGAGGCTTGTCCGATACTATCTTTTCTCAAATCCATGTTCTTGAGGCTTACGGCTGCGATAAAATTATCATCGAAACGGTTGGAATCGGGCAAGACGAGGTCGCAATCGCTCGCGCAGTCGACACGGTCGTTTATGTGACCACTCCCCAGTTGGGAGATGAAATTCAGGCGATGAAGGCCGGGGTCATGGAAGTGGGAGATTTGTTCGTGGTCAACAAGGCGGATTTGGAAGGAAAAGATAAGGCGGTCAGCGATATTCGCTCGGCTTTAGGCTTAGGCCGCTCAATGCCGCTCTCTGCCCAGGAACGCCTTCACCATCCGGTCGAGAAATCTTGGGGCGTTGTTTTGGAAGTCAAAGACCCCCAGGTTTGGGAACCTCCGGTTTTGGCGGTGTCGGCCCGCGACTCGCAAGGCCTTGAACTTTTGATTGAGCATCTGGACCGGCATGAAAAGCACCTCAAAGAAACTTCCCAAGGCAGAAATCGTCTAAAAAATCAATGCCGGGAGGAATTGTCTCTCTATGTCTCGCGGCGGCTTTACCGCGATTTTTTAAGCAAGGTCTCGGAAAAAGACATCGAAGGGCTTGTCGACCGCAAAGTCAATATCGTGGATTTGGCTTCCGATATTTTAGGATTGGCCAGGGGCCAGATTCAAAAATGAAATTAGAGCATGTGGGTATTGCGGTTTCCTCGATTAAAGAGTCCGCCGCTTTTTACCGCGCCTCCCTGGGGCTTGAGATTTTTTCCGAAGAAGAAGTTCCCAGCCAAAAAGTGCGGGTGGCGTTTTTAAAAGCGGGAGAGACTTTCCTTGAGCTTCTGGAGGCGACCAGTCCCGACAGCGTGATTGCGCGTTTTATCGAGAAAAGAGGCGCGGGGCTTCATCACCTGGCTTTTGAGACTTTTAAAATTTCCGAGCAGATGGAGGAGTTGAAGAAATTGGGGTTTCCTTTAATCGATGAGCGTCCTCGAACGGGCGCGCGCGGGCACAAGGTTTGTTTCTTGAACCCCAAGGCAACCCAGAATGTTTTGATTGAACTTGTGGAGCCCCATGGATAGCGAATTTATCGAAGATTCAAGAATTTCCCCTAAAACCAAGGCCTTGGCCGAACGCCAAAAGCGCGCGATGTCTGGAGGTGGGGCGGAAAGGGAAAAAGCGCATAAAGAAAAAGGCAAGTTGACGGCCAGGGAAAGGCTGGAACTTTTGCTTGACGATGACTCTTTTGAGGAAATCGATTTATTGGTTGAAAAACGCGCCAGAGAATTTGGGCTTGATGCCAAATATTTTCCGGCCGATGGAGTGGTGACGGGGTTTGGCCGCATTCATGGCCGCCCAGTTTGCGTTTTTTCCCAAGATTTTACCGTCGCGGGCGGAACCTTGGGCTTAGCTCACGCGCGAAAGATTTGCAAGGTGATGGATATCGCTTTAGAATCCGGCATTCCGGTCATTGGGCTTTGTGATTCCGGTGGAGCTCGGATCCAAGAAGGAGTCGAGGCCCTTGGCGGCTATGCGGAGATTTTTTACCGAAATGTGCAATCTTCCGGCGTCATTCCCCAGATTTCTGCGATTTTAGGCCCTTGCGCCGGCGGCGCGGTGTATTCTCCGGCCCTGACGGATTTTGTCTTCATGGTCGAGGGAATTAGCCATATGTTCATTACCGGGCCGGATGTCGTCAAATCGGCGACTGGGGAAGTTTGCGATTTTGAGACCCTAGGCGGCGCCGAAACCCATAGCCAGAAATCCGGAGTTGCCCATTTTGTCGCCGGCAGCGAGCAGGATTGCTTTCGCCAAATTCGCGAGCTTTTGGAATATCTCCCTCAAAACGCGGGAGAAAAGCCGCCTTCCGTGTTGCCCTCCGATGATCCAAACCGAACCAGCCCTTTTTTTGATGAAGTCGCCGAAATGGATCCCAAAAAGTCTTATTCAATTCATGAGGTGATTCGGGAGCTTGCGGACAGCCGGCAATTTATGGAAGTTCATCGTGGGTTTGCCCGAAACTTGGTGGTCGGCTTTATTCGGCTTAACGGGGAAGTCGCCGGGCTTGTGGCCAATAATCCCGGCGTTTTGTCCGGTGCTCTGGATATTTCGGCCTCGGAAAAAGGCTCTCGTTTTGTCCGTTTTTGCGACGCCTTCGGGCTTCCGATTGTGACCTTGGTGGACGTGCCGGGCTATTGGCCGGGGATGGATCAGGAGCACGGCGGAATTATTCGGAGGGGGGCGAAACTTCTTTACGCTTATTGTGAGGCGACGGTTCCCAAGGTTACCGTCATTTTGCGCAAAGCTTATGGTGGGGCTTATGATGTGATGAGTTCTAAACACATTCACGGCGATATTAATTTCGCGTGGCCTTCCGCTGAAATTGCGGTCATGGGGCCTCAAGGGGCGGTGGACATCCTGTTTAAAGATCAGATTAAACGCGCTCCCGACCCGCTCAAAAAACGAGAAGAGCTTTTGAAGGCTTATCGGGACGAGTTTGCCTCTCCATACCAGGCGGCGAGCCGCGGATATGTCGATGAGGTCATTGTCGCCTCTGAAACTCGCTCTAAGGTCATTCGCGCTTTACGCTTTCTCAAAAATAAAAAAGTAGAAGGAGTCAAAAAGAAGCACGGCAATATGCCGCTATAAACCCAGAAAAATTCAAGGAGATTAAAATGAGAAAAAAGATGACGGTTGTCGGAGCGGGAAATGTCGGCGCGAGCCTTGCCCAGAGGCTGGCGGAAATGGAGCTTGGAGACGTGGTCCTTATCGATATTCCCCAGACGGAAGGAATGCCGGCGGGAAAGGCTCTTGATTTGATGGAATCTTCGCCCATCTACGGATATGATTCTAAAATTCTCGGGACGACAAGCTACGAACAGAGCAAAAATTCCGACGTGGTTGTTATTACCGCCGGAGTTCCGAGAAAGCCCGGCATGAGCCGCGACGATCTTTTAAATATCAATGCGGGCATTGTCCAAAATGTGACCCAGGAGATCGTCAAATATTCCCCGAATTCCATTTTAATCATCGTTTCCAATCCTTTGGATGCGATGTGTCAAGTGGCGCTTAAAACCTCGAAATTTCCGAAGAATCGCGTCATCGGAATGGCGGGAGCTCTGGATTCTGCCCGGATGCGCTTTTTCATCGCCGATGCCTTGAACGTTTCAGCGGAAAACGTTCACGCGATGGTTTTGGGCGGACATGGAGATACCATGGTTCCGATGCCGAGATTCTCGACCGTGGCCGGGATTCCGGTTTCTGAATTTATTTCTAAAGAAAAACTGGAGGCCATCATTCAGAGAACTCGGGACGGCGGGGCTGAGATCGTAAAGCTTTTAAAGACCGGCTCTGCGTATTACGCGCCGTCGGCTTCCGCGGCGGAAATGGTCGAGGCGATTCTCAAAGATAAGCATAAGATTATTCCTTGCGCGGCCTACCTTCAAGGAGAATATGGAATCGAGGGCGTTTTCGTCGGGGTTCCGGTGAAGCTTGGAAGCGGCGGCATTGAAGAGATTATTTCCCTTGAGTTAACCCATGAGGAAAAAGCGGCGCTTCAAAAATCGGCTTCGGCGGTTAAAGACTTGGCGGCGGCCTTAAAATAAGTTGGCGTTCGGATGTT